>JANNQQ010000319.1:0-10521 GCA_031400835.1 Actinomycetes bacterium
TACTCGCTCAACGTTCCCTTGACGGCGCCTGGACCGACGCCGCGGAGCCTCCCCGTCGGGCCGTACCTCAATGCCGTTCAGGCGCTCGTCCAGATTCTTCCTCGGGTCACCTCGGCGAGGAACATCAGGGTTCGGCGTGTCCTCGTGAACGCGGTCCTACCAAGCTTCACGTCGTCCGGGATGATCCTGTTCGACTATCGAATCAATGGCAGGCCGTGGACGGGTGTTGCGACCGTTGGCACCGACGACCCGTCGAAGTACAGCAACTTCCTCTGGAACTTCTACTACAGCGGGATCGGCGTGCCCGTCGGCTCGAACCCCGCGGTTGGCGTCGGGTTGCTGCGATCGTGGAAGAGCTGGGATCCGAGCGGTGCCATCGCTGCCCGGACGCGGGCCTCGATCGCGCTGATCAACGAGACGAATGAGATCTGGCAGCAGACGAGCGAGTTCCGCTCGCAGACGGCGGATCGGCAGTCGCGGGACGTCGGGTGCCTGCTCCAGGGTTACTACATCGTCGAGGACAACTCGCGCCGCTACGGCCTGCCGGCCCTCCCCTGCGGTCAGATCTACACCGAGAAGGAGTGACCACTCGGACTGTCTCGCGCTGAATGACTGATCGGCAATTCCGGCACGCCCCCGAACACACCCCTGTTACCGACCAATCATCTAGGCTCGGAGCGTGAGCTCGGAGCCGCAGACCTACGCCGCCGCCGGGGTCTCGCTCACGACCGCAGGGACGATCGTCGATCGGCTCCGCGCCGCGGTTGAAGCGACCCGAACGCCCGGTGTCGAAGGTTCGTTCGGCGTGTTCGCGGGGCTCTTCGCGATTGACGAGCACAGGCTTCTTGCCGCCTCGACCGACTCGGTCGGATCCAAGCTCGTCCTCGGCCGCCGCGCGGGAAAGCTCCGCTGGTGCGGCGCCGACCTCGCCGCGCACGGGATCAATGACGTCCTCACGACCGGCGCCGAGCCGCTGTTCTTTCTCGATTACATCGCTGCCAACGCGATCGATGCCGAGCAGGTTGTTGAGCTCGTAGAGGGCGCGGCCGACGTCTGCCGCGCGGCCGGTTGCGCGATCCTCGGCGGTGAGACCGCGGAGCTGCCCGGGATCTATAAGGAAGGCGAGATCGACTTCTGCGGCACCGTCGTCGGACTCGTCCGCCGGGCGGACCTCGTCGATGGCTCGCGGGTCGCGGCGGGCGACGTCGTGCTCGGGTTTCCCTCCGCAGGGATCCATGCCAATGGGTTCTCGCTTGTACGGCGGATCGTGGGCGATGGGGCTTTCGACGCCGAGATGTTGCTGCCACCCACGGTGTGCTACCTCGACGATGTACGTGCGCTCCGCGTGCGTGCCGACATCCGCGCGCTCGCTCATGTGACCGGCGGCGGAATCGCCGGCAATCTTGCGCGCGTCCTTCCTGCTGGAGTCGGCGCAGTCATCGACCCTGCCGCTTGGGAGCGCCTTCCCGTGTTCAACTGGCTCGCCGAGAACGGCGTTCCCGAGGACGAGCTGCGACGCGTCTTCAACCTCGGGATCGGCTATTGCGCCGTTGTGCGAGCCGCCGACGTTGCCGACAGCGATCTTGTGATCGGCTCGATCGAGCCGGGCTGCGATGGTGTCGCGTGGGCCGACGAATGATTGGAGTGCTCGTTTCGGGTGCGGGCTCGAACCTCCAGGCCCTCCTGGACGCAGGGTTGCCCGTCAGCGCGGTTGCTTCGAATGTGGCCGGTGCGGCTGCCTTGGATCGTGCGCAAGCGGCCTCCCTCAAGACCGCGGTCTTCGCCCTTGAGGACTACGCCGAGCGCACCGAACGCGACGCCGCGATGGCAGATTGGCTCATGGTTCATGGCGTCGACACCGTCGTCTGCGCCGGGTACATGCACCTGCTCACGAGCCCGTTCCTTACGCGCTTTCCCGGTCGAGTTGTCAACGTCCATCCGGCGTTGCTCCCGTGTTTCCCGGGCGCACACGCGGTCGAGGACGCGATCGCAGCCGGGGTGACCGAGACAGGCGCTACGGTGCATCTCGTGGATGAAGGCATGGATACCGGGCCGGTGCTCCGTCAGGAGGTGGTACCGGTGCTGCCAGGCGACACTCCTGCAACGCTGCACGCCCGCATTCGCCTCGTCGAGCATCGCCTTCTCCCCGACGTCGTGAGAGAGCTGGTCGCCGCGTGATGGTGCGCCGGGCGCTGCTGTCGGCGTACGACAAGACCGACGTGCTCGGGTTTGCGCAGGAGCTTCACCGGCTCGGGGTCGAGCTGGTGGCGAGCGGTGGGACTGCCGAGCTCATCGCCGGGGACGGAATCCCGGTCACGACGGTTGGTGAGCTCACGGGCTTCGCAGACATGCTCGGCCACAGGGTTGTGACGCTGCACCCCGCAATTCACGGAGGGATTCTCGCGCGGCGCGATGTACCCGAGGACGCGACCGAGCTCGAGCAGCATGGCATCGCCGCGATCGATCTCGTCTACGTCAATCTCTACCCATTCGAGCGCACCGTGGGACGGCTTGACGTTGAGTGGGCGGAGGCGATCGAGCAGATCGACATCGGTGGTCCTGCCATGCTGCGCGCGGCGGCAAAGAATCACGCGTTCGTTGTGCCGCTTTGCCGCCCCGACGACTTCGCACTGGTGCTCACGCAGCTACGCGCTGGTGCTGACGTCGACCTCGAGACCCGTCGTACGCTCGCCGCGCGCGCCTTTGCGCGTACAGGCTCGTACGACGCCGCGGTCGCTAGTTGGTTCACGCGTGACGAGCCATTCCCCGAGACACTGCTGCCCGTCTTTGACCTCGAGACCGTCGCGGCGTACGGAGAGAATCCCCACCAGGGGGGCGCCTACTACGCCGAGCGGGGCGCGCGGATGCATCTCCTCTCTCGGGTCGATCAGCTCCAGGGCAAGCCGCTCTCGTACAACAACCTGAATGATCTCTCTGCCGCGAGGTTGCTCGCCGGGAGCTTCGACCGCCCAGCCTGTGTGATCGTGAAGCACGCAAACCCGTGTGGCGTTGCGGTGGCGGAGACGATCGAGGAGGCCTATGCAATGGCCCACGCCGCCGACCCCACCTCCGCCTACGGCGGTGTCGTGGTGGTGACGGAGCCCGTCAGTGCGGCGCTCGGCGAGTCGCTTGCGGAGCAGTTTGTCGAGGTGCTCTTCGCTCCTGGCTATGACGCCGTTGCGATCGAGGCGCTCGCGCGGAAGGACGCAACACGCGTGCTGGTCGATAACGAGCGCCGCTCGTTTACGACCGGGGAGCGTGACCTCACTCGGGTGGTTGGCGGCATGCTCGCGCAGGAGCGCGATGTCGAGCTCGACCCGCTCGACGCGATGGACGTTGCGTGTGGCGATCTCGACGAGGAGCGCTGGGAGGAGCTTCTCTTCGCCTGGGCGGTCGTCAGGCATGTCACCTCGAACGCGATAGTTCTCTCGCGAGGCAGTCAGACACTTGGGATCGGTGCTGGCCAGATGAGCCGGGTCGATGCTGTGCGGATCGCGATCGAGAAGGCCCGTGAGCGTGGCCACGACCTGCAGGGCGCAGTACTTGCCTCCGATGGCTTTTTCCCCTTTGCCGATGGCGTTCAGCTGGCGCTCGACGCGGGGATCACGGCGTTCATCCAGCCCGGCGGCTCGAAGCGCGATGCCGAGGTAGTTACCGCTGTCCGCGATGCGGGTGCGACGATGGTCATCACGGGCCGGCGTCACTTCCGGCACTAGCCCGCCAGTCCCACGTAGCCCAGTCCAGACTTCAGTCTGCACTGGATGTCCGGGAGCGCGGCTACGTCTTTGCGGTACCGCGGCGCGCACCCCTCAGTGCAGACTGAAGTCTGGACTGGCCCACGTCTGCACGGCACCACAGCGCGGTACAGCGCGGTGCAGTGCTCAACCGCCTTTGTAAGGAACCCCTAAAGGGGTATGGCAGCCGCCCAAAAGGCGGCTACCTTGGGTCTGTCACCGCTAACGGCGGGTCGCCGTCCCAACCCCTCTGCGACCGCTGTACCGACACTCCTTGTGAAGCCTGCCCTCCGCATCGGTCTGCTCGTTCTCGTGTGCATCGTCGCTCTGACGGTTGGCGTGACCGTCGCGCTTGGTCGCGCCGCAACAGCGCGCGTCACCGGGCATCGCCTTCCCCACCAGGTGCCCAATCCTGCTCCGCTCGTCTTCCACCGAAGCGCTGCGGTCGAGCGACTCGTTCGTGGTCGAAAGGTCGCGCGCATTGCCCGCCGCTACCTTGGCGTTCCCTACCGGTGGGGTGGAATGTCGCCATCGGGGTTCGACTGCTCGGGCCTGGTTGCCTACTCCTACGGCAAGCTCGGTGTACCGCTCCCGCACAATGCTGCGGCCCAGTACGGCATTGGGCTGCGCGTCCCGGTATCGCGTCTTCAGCCCGGTGATCTCGTATTCTTCAGCGGTCTTGGCCACGTGGGTCTCGCCGTGGGTCAAGGCCGCTACATTCACGCGCCGCAGTCGGGCGAGCGCGTAGAGATCGCATCGCTCGCCGGTCGGGCGGGGACGATCGTCGGCGTGCGCCGGCCCTGGTAGCACTCGCGCAGGCTCCAGTGCCAGGCAAGACCACGAGCTAGGTGGTTGATTCCGAATTCACGCACCGCCGGATGAGCGCCTGCACACGGCGCGTCGCCACGCTGCTTGGTGCGGACGCTCCCCGACAGCACGCCAATTCGGAATCAACCATCTAGTCTGTCGCGGATGCCGTCCGCCTACCCAACTGTCCTCGAGCTGATCGGAAACACCCCGATCGTGCGGCTGCCGAACTTCGGATCGGAGACAGGCGCGACGCTGCTCGCAAAACTTGAGTTTCTCAATCCCGGTGGCTCCAACAAGGACCGGATCGGGCTCGCGATGATCGAGGCCGCCGAGGCCGACGGAAGGCTCTTACCAGGCGGGACGATCGTCGAGCCGACCTCGGGCAACACCGGAGTCGGGCTTGCGATCGCAGCCGCACACAAGGGTTATCGCTGCATCTTCGTAATGCCGGACAAGATGTCTCAGGAGAAGATCGCTACGTTGCGCGCCTACGGTGCCGAGGTTGTGATCACGCCGACGGCTGTTGAGCACGACTCGCCAGAGAGCTACTACTCGGTCTCGGATCGACTGGCCGAGGAGATCCCCGGTGGTTTCAAACCCGACCAGTATTCGAACCTTGCGAACCCTGAGGCCCACTACCAATCAACAGCACCCGAGATCTGGGAGCAGACCGGTGGCGGCGAGCTCGACGCGATCGTGATCTCGGTCGGCACCGGCGGCTCGATCACGGGGATTGGGCGCTACTTCAAGGAGCGCAAGCCCGAGGTGCTGATCGTCGGTGTCGACCCTGAGGGGTCGATCTACACCGCCGATCCAGACCACCCGACCGGCCCCTATCTCGTCGAAGGGATCGGCAAGGACGCCTGGCCCGAGACGATGGATCCAGAGGTCGTCGACCGGTGGATCCGTGTGTCGGATCGCGACTCGTTCCTTACCGCAAGACGGCTGGCGCGGGAGGAGGGTCTTCTCGTCGGTGGTTCCTGCGGCTCGACAGCATGGGCTGCCCTGCGCCTCGCAGAGGAGCTCGGGCCTGGTGCCCGCATTCTCATGACGTTCCCCGACGGTGGCCGCTCGTACCTTTCGAAGCTCCACGACGACGACTGGATGAACCAGTACGGCTTCGTCGAGCGCGTCGCGCCGCAGCCGACCGTCGAAGAGGTTCTCCAGTTCAAGCACGGCCAGCACGACGGTCTCCCTGACCTCGTGACCATTGGTGCACATATGAAGGTCGGCGCCGCGATCGACTTGATGCAGCGCTACAGCATCTCCCAGCTTCCAGTGGTGCGAGCGGAGCCGCTGGTGAGCATCACCGATGTGATCGGGTCGCTCCAGGAGCGCGGTGTGCTTGAGCGCGTCTTCCGAAACGCTGACGCGCTCTCGGAGGATGTCGCCGTCGCGATGCAGCCACCGTTTGGAACAGCGGATGTGAGCGACACGCTCGACCGCGTGTTCCAGGATCTGAGTGGGCGTCGCGAGGCGGTGCTCGTAGCCCGCGGCGCCCTGCCCGTCGCGATCCTTACGCGATCGGATCTGCTCGAGTTCCTAGCGGCACGTCGGTTCCAGGTCCAGGCGTAGCAGCCCCGCTCTCGCGGCTCACCGTCACGATCACCGCTCCGACGATCAGGATCGCGCCGATGGCCGTGGAGAGGGTCGGCCGCTCGCCGAGGATCGCGGCGCCGAGAACCACCGCGACAAGCGGGTTGACGTACTGGTGGGTGACGACCTGAGAGATCGGCGCCACCCCGAGGAGCCACGCATAGGCGGTGAAGCCGATCATTGACCCGGCGACCGCAAGATAGGCCCACGCTGCGACCGGTCCCGGCTGCAGCGCTTCCCGCGTCACGTCGCTCCATTCACCGAAAGCGGTGCCGATGACGACCAACACGAGCCCACCCGTAAGCATCTCGATCGCCGTGGCGACGAAAGGATCACGAGGGAGCGGAAGGCGCCGAGAGACGAACGACCCGCTCGACCAGCTCATCGAGGCAGCCAGCATGATCACAAGGCCTGCCGCTGTCGAGCCACCGGCAAGGCCCCCGGGAAGGACGATCAGCCCGAGCCCAAGAAGCCCGATCAGCGCAGCCGCAGCCGTTGCCCGTCGGACGCGGTCACCCGCGAGCGTCCGCCAGATCACGATCTGAAGCGGAACCGAACCAGCGATCATGGCGGCGACGGCCGAGTCGATCCGTTGCTCGGCGACATGGACAAGACCGACTCCTCCGACGAGGAGCATCAAGCCCACGGCACTCGCCCCGAGGAACTCACGGCGCGTGACACGCAGCGAGCGGCGCAGGACGACAAGAATGAGCAAGAGCCCTGCGCTCGCCGCAAGAAACCGCGTCCCCCCGGTGAGGAATGGGGGAAGCGTGCGAACGGCCAGCTTGATCGCGACGTACGTCGAGCCCCACACCACGTAGACGATCGCGAGCGCGGTCCAGATCTCGACCCTCGTCGCGGTCGTAATGCGCGGTTTCATGCCTCTACAACGTACGTGGAGAGGTAGCGCCTCAGGATGCGTGCGCCGCCCGCCAGGTAGAGTTGCCTCCATGGGATTCCTAGACAAGCTCTTCGGTAGGGCAAAGACGACCGCAACGGACATCGCCGAGCAGGCCGCACCTATGGTCGATCGAGCGGTGGACAAAGCGGGCGATCTTGCACATCAGGCGAAAGACGCCGCTGCACCAATGGTCGATAAGGCCCAAGATCTGGCCGGACAGGCAGCGGACAAGGCGAGCGAATTGGTCGATCGTGCGAAGGACTCCGGTGCCGGCGATGCCGGAACCGACACGGTCGTTCCACCAGCGGCCGACGCGTCAACTCCGCCTTCCGACCGCACCGCTTCCTAGCGCAACTAGGAGCGTCCAACGAACGCCGCGGCGTGACCGCGTGCGTTCGCCTGCTCGAGCTCGGACTCGCTGAGGGCGCCGATCCGGTGGAGAAGCTCGAACTCGTCGCGCAGGTGCGTGCGCATCATCTCGGGGCCGTCCGTTGCGATCGTGAAGGCGACCCCAGCCTCCGTGAACCGGCGGAACGTCTCGCGTAGCGCATCCTCGCCCTCCAATGCCTTCGTAAGGAGGTTCGAGGTGGGGCAGATCTCCAGGGTGATCTCCGCGTCGCGGAGGAGCTTCATGAGCGCTGGATCGCTCGCCGCGAGAATCCCGTGCCCGATTCGATCTGGGCGGAGGGATTCAACGACCTCTCCGATCTCCTCGGCGCCCGTGGCTCCCTCCTCGCCGACGTGGATCGTTACCCCAAGCCCTCCGGCCCGTGCCGCCTCGATGAGAGGCGCGAGCGCGGCGTAGTCATAGCGCGCACCGCCCGGCCGCGGGCCTGCGATATCGACACCGACCACGCCACGGGACGCCCACGAGAGCGCCTTCTCGATGATGACCTCGTTCTGACGTTGGTCGAACGTACGATCCATCATCACAATCAACCCTGCGCGGACCTGTGGGTACTCCAGGCTGGCTCGGTCAAGCCCACGGATCGCCGCGAGGATGATGTGGTCGAGATCACGCTCTCCACCGCGGTTGCGCTTCATGGGGTTGAAGCGCAGCTCAAGCGTGGTAATGCGCTGCGAGCGGTAGGCACCACCGATCGCAGCATGAACAGAGCGCTCAACCGCAAGCGGCGATGACTGGATGAGCTCGGTCCAGTGGTAGATCGCATCGAGCGCGTCGAGGTTTTCGACTCCGCGCGGATCGGACACCGTGACGAGCGCATCGAACTCCCAGTAGTCCTTGACGGGTAGCGCGATCCCCTGCTCGTGAGCGAGGCTCCACATGATGTCCGAGGCCACCGACCCGCCGAGGTGGGTGTGCAGCTCGGCGAGTCCCTCACCGGCGAGAATCACGCGCGGGCCCGAGCGCCGCCGGCGCTGTCTCGCCGGTCGTACAGCTCCGCATTGATCGCCGCCGCGGCCGTGATCGCCCAGCCCATGGCATAGAGCGCGAGCATGATGCCCGCCGCGAGCCCAAGCGCACCGTACGTCTCTTCCTTCTGATTCAGGTACGGAACGAGGATGTGAACGACGAGGAAACCGATGACGCTGCTCGCAGCACCAAGGACGATTGCGCCCGGCACGAAGTCCGTCCAACGGTCGGCGCGGTGAGGCAGTCTCGGAGAGATGACGAGCCAGGCGATCGGAGCAACCGCGAACGAGCAGGCCAGCAGCGAGCCCTTCAACAGGGGGCTGAGGTCGCGCGCGGCCCCCTCGAGAAGTGCGCGAACAATGAGAAAGAGCAGCAGCATTCCGAGCCCGTTGAGAGCCGCGCGTGCGGGCCGCTTCATAGGTGCGAGGGGGACGCCCCAGGCCCGTGCGTGTACGGCGCGGACACCGCGGACGAGGGCGTAGGTCTCGTAGAAGAGGACAAGCAAACCAATCGTGAGCGCCGAGATGTTGCTTGACGTCGTACCGCCCTGAGCAGCCTGCGCGACCGACGAGGCGAAGTACCCGGTGATCCCGAACCGATCGACCGCGCGCTCGACGTTCACCGTCGTGAGATCAGCTACGAGGCCGATCACGGCCACGCTGACGAGGGCGAACGGCAGGAGCCAGACGAAGACGCGGTACGCGATCAGCGCGGGAAGTGCGCTGCCCCCAGCCCGCGTGAGCCTCCGGCTGACACCCCAGCCAAGCTCGGTCGCAGGCGCGAACGGGCCCTGTGTCGTGACCCGTTCGGCGATTGCGAGAGCTCGAGCCTGCGCGTGTCCGAGACGGGACTCTGCGGTCGGTTGGTTGACGAGCTCTCGCACGGTCTCGGCGAGCGTCGGCTCGATGGTTGGGCCAGCGTCGAGGCCGCTCCTCATCATCGTGAGGTTACTGGTGATGCGCTGAGGTAACGACGCCACGGAGTGCGTCGATCCAGGCCGGGTCAATCGTGTGTCCGACCGGCGATCGAAGCCGTACGACCTCTGCACCGCCCGACTCGGCTATGTCTGCTGCCTCGTCACCGAGGCTGACCGAGATGATCGGATCGTGTTGGCCATGGGCAACCGCGACGGGGATCCCCGCGACGCGCGTTTCGTCGAGGTCGTACCCGGGGACACGCGGCAGAAAACCGGCGATCGCAATGACGCCCGCCAGCCGTGGTCGATGCACCCCGAGTGCGAGTGCCCACGACATCACCGAACCTTGGGAGAACCCGCCAATCACCACTCGATCGAGAGGCACGGGCAGCTCCTGCAGGAAAGCGTCAAGCAGAGCCACCGACGCATTGAACGTCTCTGGATCCGGTGTTGGGATACCACCAAGCCGGTACCAGTGGCGTCCTCCCGGAGGGAGCGCAAGGGGCGCGCCTGGAGTAACACCGTGGAGCCGTCTCTCTGGATCGAGGAGGTCGAGCAGACCGAAGAGATCGTGTTCGTCCGACCCGCGTCCGTGAAGTAGGACGAGCGCCCCTTCCGGCTCGCCGGCCGCGGGGCGAACACGCGTGACGAGCTCGCTCACGCCCAGTCCTCACGCGGGTTGTGGATCGGTGTGAGCACCTGCTCGACCTTGGCGCGGAGATGTTCGAACGCCGGTGGCAGGATCAGCCTCTCGCCGAGATGATCGACGTCCTCGTCGACACCGAACCCCGGGCCAAGCGTGGCGATCTCGAAGAGGACGCCTGATGGCTCCCGGAAGTACACGGAGCGGAACCAGAAGCGGTCGATCACAGGCGATGGGTGATAGCCGGCCTCTGCGACCCGTCGGTGCCAGGCTTCGTGGTCGGTCATGGTCGATGACCAGGCGACGTGATGCACGGTGCCTGCACCCGAAACCCCAGGCCCCGAAGCGGGTGGTGGGTCGTAGCCGATGCGACCACCACGGACCGTACCGCGCGCCTCCCAGTCGCGCTCGGAATGCGGCTCGAAGCCGAGTACCTCCTCGAGTAACAGCTTGCTTCCGTTGGGCTCACGTGCGAATGCGCGCACATTGTCGAGTCCACGGAGAGCGTGCCCCGCGGGGACCTCGGGGTTGTGCGCGATCAGTGGT
>JANNQQ010000320.1:0-5545 GCA_031400835.1 Actinomycetes bacterium
CTCGCCGATTCCCTGGCGGCGGGCGCGCCGATGGACGAGCATCTTCGAAAGGTCTGCACGGTGCGGCTGATTCTCAGGCTGGTCAAGCACAAGCTGAACCGTGCCGACGATGCCGGTGTCGTCCTCCGCGACCAGCAGTGCACGCCCGCCGGCCGCGACGTCGGCGGCGACGCTCAGCCAAAACGCGTGCGCCTTTTCCGGCGCGAGCGGGTGCATGAAGCTGACCCCGGCGCCGCCGTCGATGCAGTCGATCAACAGGTCGGCAAGCGCTTCGATCTGGGTGCCGTCGATCGAGTGGAGCCGTCGGATGCTCACACCTGCCGAAGTGCTCACGTCATCTCCTTGAGATCGAGTCGGTCGAGTCTTGAGGCGAGGTATCGCCAGCCTGAGTTTAGAAAGGTATTCCACCGAACTGAATTCGCGGGCAGTACCGATCACCACACGTCGGCCCTGCGAGCGATGATGGTGTGATGAGTGCGGTTGACGATCACGGGTCGGCCCACGCTGGCCACGCGGGTCACGCGCACGGGTTCGGCGGCAGTGGGCTTCGCTCGCTGACGATCGCGCTTGTGCTCAACGCCGTCTACACCGTCTTCGAGGCGGGGGTTGGCTTCGCGACGGGCAGCCTCGCCCTGCTCGCGGACGCGGGCCACAACCTCTCCGATGTTGCCGCACTTGCGATCGCCGCCGGCGCGGTGCTGCTGGCGCGACGCCCAGCCACTCTCGAGCGGAGCTTTGGCTTCAAGCGCGCGGAGATTCTGGCTGCACTGCTGAACGCCGTATCGCTGGTTGTGATCGCCACGCTCATCTTCGTCGAGTCCGCGCGCCGCTTCGCCGACCCACTCGCCGTTCCGGGTGGCTGGCTCATAGCCGTCGCGACGGTAGGGCTCATCATCAACGCCGTCGGTGCCGCGGTGGTGTTCCGTCGGGGTGGACGCGATCTCAACCTGCGCGCCTCGTTCATTCACCTCGCGGGCGACGCACTGGGATCCCTCGGCGTGATCGTTGCCGGCGTGATCATCGTGACAACCGGGTGGCAGTACGCCGACCCGGCTTTCAGCGTGCTCCTCGGCATCCTGATCCTCGCCAGCTCCTGGACAGTCCTGCGCGACTCGGTGATGGTGCTTCTCGAAGCAGCGCCGAAGGGCCTCCCGGTGGCGAGCCTCGGAAGCGCAATGGCGACCTATCCCGGGGTGGTCCAGGTGCACGACCTCCATGTATGGACGATCACGAGTGACTTTCCTGCGCTGTCGGCTCACGTGCTCGTGCGCTCCGGGCTTGACTGTCACGCCGCACGGCGCGGCATCGAGGAGATGCTGCGCCGGAGCTACGGGATCACCCACACAACGCTCCAGGTCGATCATGCACACGATGCGCCGCTGATCGAGTTCGGTAAGCCGTCCCCGCTGAGGGGCTAACCTCGAGCGGCTCTAGCCGACCGCTCGCATCCGGTTGTTGCGTGGGTTGTGTTCGACCTCTGCGAGCCCGAACTCTGTAGACCACGGGACGGTAACGGTCTGGTCATGACGTGGAGTGGTTGCCTCACCTCACAGGGAAAACCGTCTAGAGTCGGCGACTCCCAGCCAGGTCGTTATCGAAGCATGGAAAGGACGCCCCACATGGCAGTTGGCATCTACGTCACGCCCAGCTCGTTCACTCCGGAGAAGTACGACGAGACGCTTGCGCTGCTCGAGGCGGCTGGTGCCGGTGCCCCGGCCGGAAGGCTCTCTCACGTTGCGATGGAATCTGGTGGATTCATCCAGGTGTTCGACGTGTGGGAATCCCAGGAGGCGTTTGAGGCCTTCGGAGCGACGCTGATTCCGATCATGATTGAGCACGGCGTCGATGTCGGCACGCCGATGATCGCTCCGGTGCGCAACACCATCACCGGTTGACCTGAGATCAGGCGGCCGGTGTCGCGTGGTGCACCGAGCCATGCGTTGTGAGTGGCTCGCCGGTCTCAAGGAGCGTCTTGAGGCCCGAGAGAATCATCATCCAGCCGCCGTAGAGCTGGTCGTTGGCGCCCTCTCGCAGCTGGTCGTGGGTGACCGTCAGCCGGCACGAATCACCGATCGGTTCGATCTCCCACGTGCACCGTGATGTCCCCTCGGCCTTGACGTCGTCACCCCAAAGCGCGTTGAGGCTCTGGACGAGACGACGCGGTGGGTCGACCTCGAGATTCTCGCCATCGCAGAACAGGCCAGGCGCGGACGGGTGCACAGTCTCGTAGCGCGAGCCCGGAGTCCAGTCCGACGTTGTGCGCAACCCGAATGAGTAGACCTGCCGTAGCTCAGGGTCGGTGATCGCTTCCCATAGGCGCTCCGGGGTCGTCTTGATGTAGATCTCGAACACCTTCTCCATCGTTGCCTCCAGTTCGTGTTTGAGTCCGGCGAGCGTTGCCGCCCAGGGCTCGGCGTATTTGCTCACCCAGCGGTCGTGGACGAGTCGGATCGGGATGGGGTTCAGGAAGTGCAGCTTCTCGCGACCACGTCGTTTGGTCGTGATGAGACCGGCGTCCTCGAGCACGCGGAGGTGCTTCATCACGCCGATCCGCGTCATCGAGAACTGCCGCTCAAGGGCGCTGAGCGTTTGACCGTCATCGACGCAGAGCCCGTCGAGCAGGCTCCGGCGCGTCGGGTCGGCGAGCGCCTTGAACACTGAATCCACTCTCCGAGAATACGTAACTCTATAGTTACATGTCAAGGCCGATAACTCGCCAGAGGAGCGGTTGGTACGGTGACGACGTGCGCAGCGCGGCCGCACTCCTGACGCTCCTCATCACAGTCACCGTGGTGGCCTACTCATTCGGTGCGACGGACGACGGCCCGCAAGTCCGCGCCTCGGTCAGCGTCGGCGACGTCTCTCGCGGTGACTACCTAGCGAGGCAGCTTAGAGGCGCATGGTGTGCAGAGCCGGGTCTCGTTGATCGCCCGTCCGTCGTGTTTGGCCCGACCGTCCATATCGCGTACGTGATCCCCTCAGATGCGCCCGACGACTTCCAGGGAGTCGGTCGGAGCATCGCAGCCGATGTCGAGGCAATCGAGGCTTGGTGGCAGCGAGAGGACCCGGGACGGGCCCTACGTTTTGATCGTTACCTGGCGGCATGCGGGGCGCAGCTTGATGTGACGGTCGCACGACTCGCCGAGAACACACGCTACTACGAGAGATTCGCTGTTCAGCCGGAGATGATTGTTGAGAATCTCGCCAACCATGGGCTGGACGTTGATCCAGGCGTCATGCTCGTGTACTACGTTGGGCCTGTTGCGGACGCAGACGTATGCGGCGCTGGCGCGGGTGATCCGGAACAGATGATTGGACACACCGTCGTGTTTGTTGCGAATTGCACCGACCGCGATCGCGCACGGATCGTCGCCCACGAGATCCTGCACACTCTTGGTGCGCTTCCCGCAGGGGCTCGGCATCCATGTCCGGGTGATGACGGCCACCCGTGTGACAGCGACGCGGACGCTTTGTGGCCGAGGGTAGATCTCCGTCCTCTCGAGGAGGTTGTCCTCGATGTTGGGCGCGACGACTACTACGGACACCAGAGTTCTTGGTTCGACCTTCGCGACTCCGTGTTCTTGCGTCGCCTGGATGCAACCCCAACGCGGCTCCGAGTGAAGATCAGCGGGCGCGGCCGGGTGACGAGCTCTTCGTTCGGACTCGCGTGTGAAGCGAGTTGCACGACCCGTTGGGACGCTCGGCTGGAAGTGGTACTCGAGGCCCGACCGGGGCCTGGTATGCGCTTCGTTCGGTGGGAAGGAGGTTGCACAGGCCGAGGTTGCAAAGTTGCGCTCGCGGGCGGGCGCGTGGATGTCACTGCCGTGTTCGCGCCGCCGACCTACGCGGTTGTTCTGACGCGGGCAGGGCAGGGGCGTATCGTCTCCGTTGGGTTCAGCTGCGCTGCGGCCTGCACCCGCAGCGTCCGCTCACACCAGCCCCTTGTACTCCGCGCTGAACCGAAGCCGGGGTGGCGGTTGTCGCGCTGGGACGGTGGGTGCCGCGGCTCAGCTGCAAGGTGCGTGCTTGAAATGCGGGGGCCTGAGCGCGCACGCGCCGTGTTCGCGCGGATCGGGACATGAGAGCGCTCGTCGGCATCGAGTGAGTGGGGCTTCGGCGGTAACACGTCGGAACACTCAATCGCTGGTCGGCGGGACTGTCCTTCCGGGCGGCCGTATCTGGCGGGTGTCGGGTCCGAAGTGCCGACACCCGCCGTGCGATTCAGCTCATCCGCGGGTGACCCGGAACGAGACGAGCCGGCGGCTGGAGATTCCACCGAGGAGGTTCTCGCCGTTCTTGCGGGCACGGACGAACATCACGAGCAGTTGCTGCTTGTTGCTGACCGGGTAGCCGCCGAGCGCGTTGAACTGCAGCGTCGCCCAGCCGTCGGATCCGGTGGGCTGCTCGTTCGGGATTGCGAACTGGCCATAGGGAACTGCCGTTACGTAGACGAGAGCTCCTTCGACCGACCCGCCGCAGGCTGAGATGTGGAAGCGTGCGGTCAACGAGCGAGTGCCAAACGTGATCGAGCTCGGGCTGACCTGTGTCTGATCGATCCTCAGTTGAGCGGGTGGTGCGATACCTGCGACCGGGACCGTTCCGCCCAACTTCGAGCAGCCGTTCGCCGGCGGCCCAGCGGCCCTCACGACGGCGGTAGGCACCGACGTGGCACCGCTCGTTCCAGAGTCATCTCTCGCGACCACACGAATGCGGAGGGAGCTGCCCAGATCGGCGGACTGCAGCACATAGGTTGTCTCCGTTGCGTTGGCGATGGCGGCGCAGCTCCCGCCGTCAGCATCGCAGCGACGCCAGGAATAGCTAAACGTGAGCGGCTCGCTACCCGACCACTGGCCCCGGGCAGCAGTCAGCGTCGAACCAAGCGTCGCGGAGCCAGAAATCGTCGGTGGCTTGGTGTTCGCCAGCGTGCCGGCTGCCTGCACTGCCGCGCTCGCGTTTGTTGCGACGGTCTTCGCTCCATCTCCGTTGGCTGCTGTCACACGGACGCGCAGCCGCTTACCGATGTCGATGTTGCCGGGGATGTACTTGAGGGTCGTTGCGCCACCGATGACGGCGCAGTTCGACGCGTCTGCCGCGCCGCCCGATGCAGGGCAGCGGGTCCACTGGAACTCGAATGACGTTGGCGCTTCGGTCCAGGTTCCCCGTGTTGCCGTCAGGGTCGAGTTCACCACCGGGGTGCCGGTGATCCGTGGTTCGACCGTGTTCGCGGGGATCCCCTGCGACCGTGCAGAGACCGTCCCGGCAAACGTTGCGACCCCGAGGAGCGACATGGTCACGAGCGCGAGCACCGTGCGGCGCTCTGTTATTGGCGTGGGAAGTTTCATACGTTGGTGCCTCCTGATATGTGCTTGGAATGTGTAGGGCTCGACTGCCTACCTGTGCAGGAGCAACCGCCCTCGCAAGAATGAGCGTCATGCATGCCGGCTCAGCTCGGCGTCTCCAAAGCCTCGCGGCTTAACGTGCATTGTCAGCATCGCACCTGCCCAAGAGGCTGCGATCAAGGATTTGTAAGCGATAAGTGGGGTCA
>JANNQQ010000321.1:0-8046 GCA_031400835.1 Actinomycetes bacterium
GCTGGTGCTCGGCGGGACGCGGGTCGTGGTGTTACCTCTGTACCATCCGGCCGCTGCGCTGTATACGCCGACGACGCTCGCCGAGCTCGAGGCCGACTTCGCGCGCATTCCTGCGCTCCTAGGCCGACCCGAAACGGCGCAGCGGGATGAGGCGACACCCGCGCATGTCGCAGCGCGGGAGGAGCCTGTCGCATCCAGGGAGGAGTCCGAGGAGTCCGTCGGCCCTGCACTCCAGCTCGGGCTGTTCTAGTGGTGGTCGAGTTCGTGACCGACTCCGCGGCGGGAACGGAGGAGGTTGCCGCGCGACTTGCCACTCGTCTTCGTCCGGGTGACGTTGTGCTCATTCACGGAGAGATAGGAGCGGGAAAGACGACCTTTGTCCGTGGTGCTTGTCGGGCGCTGGGCGTGACGGAACGTGTGACGAGCCCGACGTTTACGATCGGTCATCGCTACCGCGGTGACGTGGATGTCTCACACCTCGACCTCTATCGTTTCGCGGCAATGTCTGAGACCGAGTGGGGAGACCTTGAGCCCTACTTCGACGACGCGGTGGCGTTCGTCGAGTGGCCCGAGGCCGGCCGGGGTCACCTGCCAGACGCTCGTGCGACCATCGCGCTCGAGCACGTGGCATCGGCCACGCGGGCGCTCAGGATCGAAGCTGCCGACGAGGCGCTACTTCAAGGACTCGATGCTCGATGCTGATCCTCGCATTCGACACGGCGACTGACGTCGCTACGAGCGCGCTCGTTCGTGACGGAGAGGCGATTGGCGAGGGCCAGTCGGTGGCACGGACGCTGCTCGAGGACATCGACCGCCTGCTTCGCGATGCTGGTCTGACGTTGCGAGATGTCGAGGCCCTTGCTGTGGGTGCCGGGCCAGGTAGCTTCACCTCGACGCGCATCGGCCTCGCGATTGCGAGAGGGCTCGCACTTGCGCTCGGAATCCCCGCTGCCGGTGTCTCGACTCTGGATGCCCTCGAGGCGGGCGCGGAGGGTGGAATCCCGGTGATCGATGCGCGGCGCGGCGAGGTCTTTGTCTCTGGCCCAGACGTCGTTCGGCCCGAGCTGCTCGAGCTCGCGGTCGGGACGGTGTGTGTGGGCGATGGTGCGTTGCGGTACCGCGAGGTCATCGAGCGCGGAGGTGCGACCGTCCCACCTGCCGATGACCCGCGTCACCGACCACGCGCCGTCCACCACGCCCGCCTTGCAACGATGTTTGGGTCGGCTGATGCGATCGCGCCAATCTACGTCCGCGTCCCGGACGCAAAGCCAGCTGCATGACTCTCTCGCTTCGCCCTCTCGAGCTCGGCGACCTCGACGCTGTCATCTCGATAGAGGTCGTGTCATACCCTTCCCCGTGGTCGCGCTCGATGTTCACCACCGAACTTGCGAAACCGAGCGCGTTGTCAGTGGGTGCCTTCGACGCGCATGGCTCCCTCGTCGGCTACCTCATTCTCTCGCGTTACGTTGATGCCTGGCACGTCATGAACGTTGCGGTTCACCCAGACCACCGCCGGCACGGGATTGCATCGGCACTGCTCAACGAGCTCTTCCTCGCGACCCGGGACGACGCGCGCCGGGGCTACACGCTCGAGGTGCGGGTCTCGAACATCGGTGCCATCGAGTTGTATGAGCGGTTCGGGTTTCACTCACATGGTGTCCGGCGGGGGTACTACACCGACAATCGCGAGGACGCCCTCATCATGTGGAAAGACGCCGATCCGAAGCAGGGGGCCGATGCCTGAGCTCATCCTTGGACTCGAGACGTCGTGTGATGAGACCGCTGCTGCCGTCGTGACCCCGGAAGGCGAGATCCTCTCCTCCGTCATCGCCTCCCAGGACGAGCTGCACAGCAGGTTCGGTGGCGTCGTGCCCGAGATCGCGTCGCGACGCCATCTCGAGCTGGTGAGCCCCGTCACGGCGCAGGCCCTCGAAAGTGCCGGGGCATCGCTCGACGACGTTGCGCGCGTCGCGGTGACACAAGGCCCTGGCCTCGTCGGTGCGCTTCTTGTCGGTGTCTCCTTCGCGAAATCACTCGCGTGGGCACGAGAGCTTCCTCTCGCACCGGTCGACCACCTCCACGGACACGTAGCGTCGCTGTATCTCAAGCCCACCGACCTTGCGCCGCCGTTCACGTGTCTCCTCGCCAGTGGCGGGCATACCCTGTTGCTCGCCGTGAGGGAGCGAGGGTCGTTCGAGGTTCTGGGCTCGACGCTGGACGATGCTGCCGGAGAGGCATTTGACAAGGGGGCTCGACTGCTGGGGCTTGGGTATCCGGGAGGACGTGAGCTTGATCGTCTCGCGGTCGGAGGCGACCGCGGCGCGTATGCCTTCCCGATCGCCAGGGTGTCCGGGCTGGACTTCTCCTTCTCAGGACTCAAGACGGCGCTGCTCTACGCCGTACGCGACCTCATACCCGGGGAGCTCGCTGAGAGGCGTGCCGATCTCGCCGCGTCCTATCAGCACGCGATCGTCGAGGCGCTTGTGCGCCGCGTTCAAGACGCCGCGACTGCCACGGGGCTCGATGTCGTAGCAGTGGTTGGAGGAGTCGCTGCAAACTCGGAACTGCGCGCGAGGCTGCCCGACGCAACCTTCGCACCGCTGACGCTCTGCACCGACAATGCAGCGATGATCGCCTCGGCTGGGAGATACGTCGATCCGATCTCTACCCCAGACTCCTTGAGTCTCGATGTCTACGCCTCGCATCCGTAAGCTCGCCGCAGCCGGCCTCGCGATGGCGCTGCTCGCCGTCGGAGGGGGTGCGGCGCGGCCTATCGACCCGAACGGCGCCGAAGGCTGGCAAGGACTCCTCGGGAATCGCCCGCTCCCGCAGCTCGGTGGTCGTTGGATCGTCGTGTTCAAGGCCCAGTCGTTGGCCGATCGCGTCGCCGCGGCGGGCGGGCGCGCGACGGAGGGGCAGATGAAGGCATGGACGTCAACCGCCGAGACGATCCAGGCTGCTGCGCTCGTCTCGCTTGCGTTTCGGGGCGCCGTGATCGAGCCCGAGCAGCGGTACGTGCGTGTGCTGAATGCGATTGCTGCTCCGCTCGATCCGCGTGTCATTGCGGTGCTTGAGCGGGATCCACTCGTTTCCGGGGTGTACCCCGTCAGGGCCGCATACCCCGCCGCAGCGGATCGGGCCTCGGTCCTCACGACGGAGGCGTTTGGCCCTGGGAGCGGCCGACGTCCGGAACTCGGGATCCCGGGAGTCGATGGATCCGGTGTCACAGTTGCGCTCCTCGACACTGGGGTCGACGGACGTCATCCGTACCTGCGTGGCCGCCTCCTACCCGGGATCGATGTGATCGACCCGGGGAGCGACACGAGCCCGGAACAGAACCCAACCGAGCCGGGCCGACCCGAGCGTCACGGAACGGAGCTCGCCGGCCTGATCGCCGGCACGAACGGACTAGGCGGTCTTCACGGCGTCGCGCCTGGAGCAACCTTGCTTCCCATTCGGGTGGCGGGCTGGCAGCCCGATGCCGGCGGCGGTGTCTCGGTCTATAGCCGAACCGACCAGCTGCTCGCCGGACTTGAAGCAGCGGTTGACCCCAACGGGGACGGAGACGCGCACGATGCCGCAAGGGTGGCGCTCGTTGGTCTTGTCGAACCGTTCGCTTCCTTCGCAGATGGCCCGTTGGCTCGTGCCACCGCAGGCGCTCTGGCACTCGACGTTCTCGTCGTTGCGCCCGCCGGGAATGACGGTGCGGCCGGACCAGGGTTCGGGAGCATGGGCGCACCCGGAGGTGTCCCCGCTGCTTTGGCGGTCGCCGCTTCGGATGCCCGACGTGTGACCCCAACGGTCCACGTCCTCCTGCGCGCGGGGCTGAGAGTGCTGCTTTCGGGTGAGCAGCCGCTTGGTGGTGCGGTGGGGCCGACGAAGACGGTTACAGCCCGCGTTATCGCTCTGCGTCGTCAGCCCGTGCAAGCGGTCGCTGACGCAAATCCGCTGTCCCGATTCTTCAACGCGAAGGGGTACAGCACGGTCGCTGGCGCGGCCGCGCTGCTGCCACCAGGTCCCACGACTCCCGAAATCGTTCGAGAGCTCGCCGCGGCCGGGGTGCGGGCGGTCATCGTCGATGGTTCGGTTCCCGCTGGGTCACTCGGAGTGGACGAGCCGATTGAGGTGCCGATCCTGGGTCTCGACGAGATCGTTGCGGCAGGGGTTCGGTCGGCGCTTGCCGCGTCGATCCCGGTCGTGGTCTCGGTCGGTGCATCCTCCGACGGGCCTAACGCGCAACGCGACGCAATCGCTCCGTTTTCGTCAGAGGGACTGCCGTTCGGAGGCGAAGCAAAGCCCGAGTTGTCTGCTCCTGGCGTCGGGTTGGCCACGTCCGAACCGGGGTTCACCGAGGGCGGCGCTGCCAGGTACGGATCCATCAGCGGATCCAGTGCAGCCGCCGCGCTCGTTGCAGGGTCGGCCGCACTGCTCGCACAGGTCCGCCCCGATCTCGACGCGGGCGGGCTGCGGGGCGCGCTCGTTGCTGCCGCGCGACGGCGTGCCGGTCGTGCGGGTGGGCCGATCGGAGACGTCGACCCCGCAGCAGCGAGCGCCGTGGAGCTCATCGCCGAGCCACCAACGGTGGCGGTTAGCCCGCTTCACCCGGATTCGCCTCGCGGTACCGGCACGATCACGCTGCGCAACGTCTCTCGCCGACCTCTCTCCCTCCGTCTGACCGCAGTCGCAGCGCAGCCAGGGGTGACCGCGACGCTGTCGCGCGGCGAACTCTCATTGCTTCCGGGCGCATCGAAGCAGATCACGCTTACCATCGCTGCCGCAGCTCTCCCCGACGCGCCGGCGGCCGTCTCGGGAGCTGTGCGGGCCGTCGGCAGACGCGGATTGACGCTGCGGATCGGCTGGGCTGCTGTCGTCCCTGCGGTCGACCGTCCGGCCATCTCTGAGGTCGCCCTCTCAGAGACATCCTTCCGGCCGAGCGATCGTGATCCCGTGGTGCTGACGCTCGTCGCAGGCCGGGTAGATGGAACCGACGACAAGCCGCAAATCCAACCGCTCGACCGACTCGAGCTCGATCTGATCCGCGACGGACGCAGGGTGGGAACCTTGTCCCGGCTACGGGATGTTCTTCCGGGGCGTTACGCGTTCGGGATCACCGGCCGCGGCCCACGTGGCGGTCGGCTCCCGTTGGGTGCGTACATCCTCCGGGTCACGGGCACCCCCACCGGCGGGGGTGCACCCACCGTGCGTGAGCTCCCCATGCGCATCCGCTGACGAGGGCTATAGTCCTGAGCGCTGTGGGCGTGACATCTCGAGGCATCCGATGAGCATCACCGAGCCGACAGCGTCGCACCTTCACGAAAACCCGTTCGAGCTTGCGCGCGTCCAGCTCCGTCGGGTTGGTGAGACTTTCGGGGTCGACCCGGATCTCGTACGGGTCCTCGCAGAATGCAAGAAGACCGTCGGGGTGTCAGTACCTGTTCTCATGGACGACGGCTCCGTCTCTGTCTTCGAGGGCTATCGCGTTGTCCACAACATGACGCGTGGCCCGGCTAAGGGCGGAATCCGGTACCACCCCGGCATCACCCAGGACGAGATCAAGGCCCTCGCGATGTGGATGACCTGGAAGTGCGCGCTTATGTCGCTTCCCTTCGGCGGTGCCAAGGGTGGCGTCGTGTGCGACCCGAAGCTGCTGTCGCTCGGGGAGAAGGAGCGCCTTACCCGCCGCTACACCACTGAGATCATCAACGAGATCGGGCCTGAGAAGGACATTCCCGCACCGGATGTCGGCACCGATGCGCAGGTGATGGCGTGGATCTTCGACACGTATTCGATGAATGTTGGTCACTCGGTGCTCGGAGTCGTCACCGGCAAGCCGTTGTCGCTCGGTGGCTCGGTCGGTCGTGACGAGGCGACCGCGCGTGGCGCGTTGTACTGCATCCGCACCGCGCTACAGAAGGAAGGAAAGCGATTCCCGGACACGAGGATCGCCATCCAGGGCTTCGGCAACGTCGGCCGCAATCTTGCACGACTGCTCGCTGAGGAAGGCGCGCGTGTCGTTGCCCTCTCGGATTCCAAGGGTGGGGTGGTCAATCCCTACGGCATCGACGTTTCAGCCGCAGCGAGCTACAAAGCCGAGCACGGCCAGCTCAGCGGTCTTCCCGCCGCAGAGGAGATCACGAACGCCGAGTTGATCGAGTTCGACTGTGACGTATTCGCACCGTGCGCCCTTGAGCAGGTGATAAACGCCGATAACGCGACGCGCGTGAAGGCGCGGATGGTGTGTGAGGGTGCTAACGGCCCGACCACACCCGCGGCAGACGAGATTCTTGAGGATCGTGGGATCCTCGTCCTCCCCGATGTCCTCGCGAACGCGGGCGGTGTCGTCGTCTCGTACTTCGAGTGGGTGCAAGGGCTTCAGGAGTACTTCTGGAAGGAGTACGAGGTCAACGCGAAGCTCAACGACATCGTCGTTCGTGCGTTCGAAGAGACCTGGTCGACGCGCGAGAAGATGGGCACCAGCATGCGCACTGCGGCCTATGGGCTTGCCGTGCAGCGCGTCGCCGAGGCCACGACCATTCGTGGCCTCTACCCATAGGTGTAGCAAGCCTCGGGCTTGCCACACCTGGATGATGGATTCCGAATTCCCGCACCCTCGGATGAGCGCCCGCACACGGCGCATCGCGGCCGTCTCGATCAACACCAAGGCTGTACCAGCCTTCCCGTCGATCGAGCCGACCACGCTGCTTGGTGCATGCGCTCCCCGCGGGCACGCCAATTCGGAATCAATCATCTAGACGAGCACATGGGTGCGGTCGTCGTTTTGGTTGGGCAGGGGTGCCACCTCTGCGAGGCGGCGCTTGAGGTTGTGCGCGACGCCTGCGGCGACGGGTTCACGGTCGTCGACATCACGGGCAATCCCGACCTCGAGTTGGCATACCGGACGAGGATCCCGGTCGTCGAGGTAGACGGCGCAATTGCGTTCACGTACTTCGTCGATCGGAAGGCTCTCGAGGAGCGCCTACGCACAGCAACCGACGCGTGACCCTCATGGGCGCGGCACAATGTGTGCCGATGTCACAAAGTGCTGCAATACACGCACGGGAGCAGGCTCGTGGCTGAGCGTCTGACGGTCGGTGTGGCCGCCCGCCTCAGTCGTTACCTGCAGGTTCTCTCTCAGGCGCGCAAGATGGGAAAGGATCGAATCTCGTCCCAGGAGATCGCCGATTACACGAACATCAACGCGACCCAGATCCGGCGAGATCTCTCGGGCTTCGGCAAGTTCGGCAAGCGGGGTGTTGGGTACAACACGGAAGCGCTGCTCGCAGAGATCCGCAAGATCCTCCGGACACAGGGCCAGCACAACATTGCGCTTGTCGGAGCGGGCCGCCTAGGTGCGGCTATCGCGAGGTCTTCGATCTTCGCGGAGCACGGGATTACGATCGCCGCGGTCTTTGACTCGGATGAGGCAAAGGTCGGGACGACGATCGCTGGAATCACGATCAGCTCGCTCGCCGAGCTCGACGAGATCGCGCGCGACCGCAGCATCGTGGTTGGAGTGCTCGCTGTCCCAGCAGAGTCCGCGCAGGACGCGGTCGATCGAGTGGTCGCGGCCGGAATCAAGATCGTCTTCAACTACTCAACGGCGCTTATCGACACCCCTTCCGACGTCCAGGTGCACACGTCGAACCCTGCGGTCGAGCTGCTGTACGCCCTGTACTTCCACCTGACGTAGCTTGGGAGCGGCCCAGCCCCAGTCCCAGTCCAGACTTCAGTCTGCACTGGAGAGAGTGGCGCTTGACAAGTCGGCAGGGCATGCGCATAGGCGCTAGACCAGGTCGCTCGCGCTGCGCGACCGTCGTGCGAGGGTTTGGGTTGGATGCGGTCTCGCGATCTCAAGCGAGTTGGAAATAGGCCACTGACACCCAAGGAAACCCGCTCTGATTCGTTCGTTCGGTAAGCACGCGCAGTCGGGTGATCCGAATCGCCTACTGAAGCTGAGAAAGCCGCCCCATGCGCTCGAGGACGATGTCTCGGCGTGCCTGGCTTGCGGGATCCGGAAGAAGTCCTGCGCTGACGCCAGCGTCTATC
>JANNQQ010000322.1:0-9099 GCA_031400835.1 Actinomycetes bacterium
CCCCCCCCCCGGCGCCCCCCCCGCCCCCGCCCCCCTCGGTTCGCGCGCCCGCGCGCGGGCCCCCGTCCTTCCCCACCATCGCGGGGGTCCCGCCCGCGACCGCCGACGCACTACCCGTCCCGACGAGCGAGGCGAGGCCCACGAGCGCCGCGACCAGCGCAGCTTTGCGGATCATTCTCAAGGCGCGAAGAGGGTAACCCACGCGGCGCGTCGATGGGCGCGCCGTATCATCCGGCCGATGGACGCGCGACCACTCGGAGTGTTCGACTCGGGTGTCGGAGGGCTCACCGTGCTCCACGAGCTCCTCGTGACGATGCCGAGCGAAGACGTCGTGTACCTCGGCGACAACGCGCGGCTCCCGTATGGTCCGCGACCACTCGACGAGATCCGGCGTTTCGCACTGGGGATCGGGAGCTTTCTCGAGCGCCGTGGCGTCAAGCTCGTCGTTGTCGCCTGCAACTCGGCGACAGCGGCTGCGTTGCCGGATCTCCAGCGGATGCTCTCCGTTCCCGTTGTCGGTGTGCTCCAGCCCGAGGCACATGCCGCTGCGCGCGCCACGCGAAACCGCAGGGTCGGCCTTCTTGCCACGCAGGCAACTGTGGAGAGTGGGCGGTACACGGAGCTCGTCCGTAGCATCGATGCGGGCGTCGAGGTCACCTCTGTCGCGTGTCCGCGCCTCGTGCCCCTGATCGAGGGCGATGATCCGTTCGGCGAGGAGACAACTGAGGCGGTGCGCGAGGTCGCTGCTCCACTCAAGGCGGTGGGTGTCGACACGGTCATTCTCGGCTGCACGCACTATCCGATCCTGCGACCGATCTTCCAACGGGTGTTCGGTCGCGACGTGACCCTGGTGTTCTCCGCGGAGGAAACCGCACGGGAGGTCGCCGAGACGCTCGCACGCAAGAAGATCGAGAACGCCCGCGACCGCGAGGGCGCCTACACGTTTCTCACCACAGGCGATCCGGCGACGTTCCGGCAGCTGAGTCAACGGTTTCTTCAGCTTCCGGTCGGCGAGGTGGAGCGCGTCGCACTCGCCGAGCTCGAACAGGCCCCCATCAGGGCCGCGTAGATTCTGGACTCACGCACTGCCGGATGACCGATGGCACGCCAATCCGAAACAGCCAACCAGCTACGAGGGGGACGACGTTTTGACGACGAGGCATGACGGAAGAAGGCCAGACCAGCTCCGCGAGCTCGACGTCCAGCCTGACTTCCTCGAGCAGCCCCACGGGTCGGTTCTGTACGCACAGGGGCGCACGGTCGTCCTGTGCACTGCGACGATCGAGCAGGACATCCCACGGTGGCTACGGGGCAAGGGTCAGGGGTGGATGACCGCCGAGTACGCGCTGTTGCCCGCCTCGACGGGCCAGAGGACGCAGCGTGGCGTGACGCGTGGCCGCCCGGACGGGCGCACGGTCGAGATCCAGAGACTCATCGGCCGCTCGCTTCGCGGCATCTGCGACTTCAAGGCTCTTGGAGAGCGAACCCTCTGGCTCGACTGCGACGTTCTCCAGGCAGACGGTGGGACGCGCTGCGCGGCGATCACGGGGGCGTACATTGCCGCCTCCCGTGCACTCGACAAGTTCGGTCTCTCGAAGGCACTTGTCGGGTCAGTGGCCGCGGTGTCGGTCGGTGTGGTCAACGGTGAGCCCGTTCTCGATCTCGACTACGTCGAGGACTCGCAGGCCGACACCGACATGAACGTGGTGATGACGGGAGACGGCAGGCTCGTCGAGGTGCAGGCAGCAGCTGAGCGCGAGCCGTTCGATCGGGCAGTGCTCGATCGACTGCTCGACCTGGCCGCAGTGGGAATTGCGCAGCTCGAGGCGGCGCAGGTGGAGGCGTGCAAGGCCCCGGCCGCGTGAATCTCGTCATCGCGACAGGGAACTCGCACAAGGTCGAGGAGCTCGCGTCGGCGCTCCCGGGGCATACGCTCGGCATGCTCGGCTCGATGGCCGAGGCGCCGGACGAGACCGGAGGGACATACACCGAGAACGCGCGTCTCAAGGCCCTCTTCGGGCGAGGAATAGCGCCTGCTGACGCGTGGGTGGTCGGCGAGGACTCGGGTATCGAAGCCGCGGCACTCGCTGGCCGGCCGGGGATCCATTCCGCCCGCTGGGCGGAAGACGGTGTTTCCCGGCTCCTGGAGGAGCTCGAGGAGATCACCGAGCGACGCGCACGGTACGTCTGCTCGATCGTCGCTCTCTCGCCTCAGGGCGACGAGGTCAGCGTGGAAGGGACGCTGGACGGTGCGATCGCATTGTCCGCCAGGGGAGATGGAGGGTTCGGGTACGACCCGATCTTCGTGCCAACGGGTGAGCAGCTGACAGTTGCAGAGCTCGGAGACGCCTGGAAACGAGGCAACTCCCATCGCGCACGTGCCGCGAGGGCGCTTGCCACCCAACTCGCGACTCGGTTCAGTTGAGCGTTCTGCGACCGATGACTCTGGGGTGGACCAGCAGCCAGCGACGGGCGGTGGTAGCGGTGATGCGCTAGACGCCGCGCTCAACCTGCGTGAAGGGGAGCAATCCCTCGCATCCGCCCTCGACGCCATTCGCGAGGATGCGGAGCGGGCTGCGGGTGCCTACCGCGCGGTGGTGCGCTCGTTGGCGATGGCGCTTTCGGCGCGTGACGGGTACACGGGCGCACATTCGGACATCGTCCACGATCTTGCGGTTGCGGTGGCGACCCGTCTCGACCTTTCGGCGCAGGAGGTCGACGAGGTCAAGGTCGTCGCACTCCTCCACGACATCGGGAAGATTGGGATTCCGGACGAGATCCTCCACAAGTCGACGCCGCTGACCGACGACGATTGGGAGCTGATGCGTTCGCATCCGGCGATCGGCGAGCGCATTCTCGAGCCGCTCCCGGGTTTCGATCGCATTGCGAATGCTGTCCGGCATGAGCACGAGCGGTGGGATGGTCGCGGGTATCCCGATGGGCTTGCGGAAACGGCGATTCCGCTCGCATCCAGAATCGTGCTCGCGTGCGATGCCTTCCACGCGCTGGTCTCCGATCGGCCGTACCGACCTGCCCTGGCCCTTGAGGCTGCCGTCACCGAGCTCGAGTCGTGCGCTGGCACCCAGTTCGATCCTGCGGTGGTCGTGGCTCTCCTCGCGGCAATTCGTGAGGAGGGAATCACTGCTGGCTCTCCAGGGGATGAGCCGGAGGCCGAAGCGACGCGCGGGGCGACAACGCTCGATCGTGGTGTGCGCGCGCTCCTCACGATCGCATCGGCGGCCGTCTCTGCCGAGACCCTTGAGGGATTGCTCGAGGTCGCAGCCGACGAGGCCGTCTCGGCGGTTGACGCGTGCTCCGTCTCGATCTCGCGATGCGAAGCGGAATCGCGACTTCTCCGCGTTCTCGTCAACGCTGGCGAGCTCGCGGAGTGGGAGGAGCGCCGTCCCGTCGCCGAGACGTACCGCCTCGACGATGACGAGCTGATTCGCGACCTCATCCTCAGGGGCCGTTCATACGTGGCGACCCTCGACGACCCGTCCACCGCACCTGCTGCCAAGGCGCTGCTCCGGGCGCTCGGCAAGGAGACGTATGCCGCGGTGCCGGTGATGATCGGCAACGTGGCTTGGGGTGAGCTGATCGCGACGCGAAAGGCCGGCAGGCCGCCCTTCGGTGAGCGGGAGCTCCGTCTGCTGGGCACAATCGCGGGCCAGATCGCAACCGCGGCCAGCCGGATGCGGGTCTTCGCCCAGATGGCCGATCTAGCGTTCCGTGACTCGCTCACCGGCGTTGGCAATCGCCGTTCCTTCGACGAGCGGTTTGAGCTGGCTGCCACCGAGGCGGCACAGGAGGGGCGGTCGCTCTGCCTCGTCCTCTGCGACCTCGACAACCTCCGTGACCTCAACGAGGCGGGTGGGCACCAGGTTGGAGACGATGCTCTCCGACGGGTGTCGGACGTGCTCGTTAGGGCCGCGGGTGACCTTGCGGTATACCGTCTCGGCGGCGACGAGTTCGCTGTGATTCTCGATGGTGAGCCGCTGGAGGAGGGGTATGCGCTCGGCGCGCGTGCGCTTGCCGCGATGCCACTCGGGCTCACCATGTCGTTTGGCGTGGCTGCGCTGGCGGCGTCAGCTCGTAGTGCTGATCTCCTTCGCGCCGCCGATCAGGCGCTGTACGTGGCCAAGCGGAGCGGCCGCGCCCGTGTCTGCGTCGCCTCCTCCGACGCTGCTTGGGCCTGGCCCGACAAACAGCCCGAGCTTGGGCAGCAGCGCCGGAGGGGTCGACGCCGGCGGATCGAGGTCGACCGCCTCCTCGATAGGGCACTCGCAGCGCTCGACGGCCCGCTCCGTAGTGCCTCGGTTTTCGACCGGCTCGAGGCGGTCGTGTCGCTCTCGGCCGCGGCGCTCGGTCTTGCGCGGGCGGCGGTCTCCCACATGGCCCCGCATTCGGGGATCATCGAAGCGGTCATCTCGATCGACTACCGCTCCGGACGGACGTGGGTGCACAGCTTCGGCGAAGCACCGGATCGCTATCGCCTCTCCGACTATCCACAGACGGCGAAGATCATGACAACGGGTGGCAGCTTCTTCATCGACGTTGCCAGCTCCGAGGCCGACCCGACCGAGGTGGCGCTCCTCCGGGAGTGGGGGCTCGACACGATGATTGCTGCCGCAGCCTGTCGGGACGACACGGGCTGGCTTGTCGAGCTGTACTCCGACGAGCAGACGGCTGCGCTCGACCGAGCTCATGCTTCGATCCGGCTGCTGGTCGCCGAGGCCGTGGGGAACGCCCCCGTCGAGGCGTCGGGCGTCGGGAGCCGCGCTGCCTGACGGATGTGGCTACGGGCCGCTGGCCTCGTCGCTCCTCACGGTGTCTTCGACGTCGTAGCGCGGGCGCGCAGGTGTTCCCGTCTTCCCGTGTGCGAGCTGCCAGTTGAGCACGGAGCCGAACACGATGACGTTCGCCATCACGTAGAGCCAGATCAGCAGGAGGAACGTCGCGCCCAGCGCCTGGAGCGCGAGGACGCCTGAGCTGATCGCAACAAAGAGCGGCAGTCCCTGGAGAGTGATCATCACCACGAGCGAGGCGACAATCGCGCCGGGCAGCGCCTCGCGCCGGGTGACGTTCGCGTTGGTGAGGCGGTAGTACGCCGCGAGAAGGAAGAGGAAGAGCGCGACCATCGAGAGCCCTGCGGTGAGCCCGAGCGACGCCCAGTGGTTTGCGATCACGTCAGGGGCGTAGCGCCTGATGAGGTCGGTGCCGAACGTCCCGACCCCGAGTCCCGTAAAGAGCACGATGAGCAAGGCAACCATCGAGACGCTTGCAAGCGCCTTGCCGCGCAGAAACGAGCGATTCGGTCGGTCGTAGACGATGTTGAACGCCGACTCCAGCGCACTGAACAGTGAGAGCGAGCTCCAGAGGAGCGCGACACCGCCAACGATCCCGAGCGTGCCCGCGTTGTCCTGCACCGAGCCAACGACGCTGACGATGCGATCGAGAGACACGCCCGGGAACACGTCCTGGAGATATCCCACGAGCGCGTTCGACTCGTCGACCCGTCCGAAGAGCCCAAGCACCGCAAGCGTGAGGAAGATGAGTGGCACGAACGACGCGAGCGCGAAGTACGCAACCATCGCTGCGAGGTGTGTTCCTCTGACCGCAAAGAACCGCCCGAAGGCTGCGCCGAACTGGCCCATGCGGTAATCATGCAGGTGATGGATGCTGCCGACGTGCTTGCACAGTTGAAGGAGACTCTCGCTAGAGGTTGTCGAGGTCGCGTTCGCAGGCTTGATGGAGGAGCGCGGTTTGCCACCGAGCGCGTTCGATTGCGCCTCTGCGTCGTTGTGATCGCCGAACGTAGGGCCTCATGAATCGGGTGGCCCCGCGCGACGTCGACGAGCTCGGCCGTCGGCTTGTCGAGGTGGCGTTGCTCGAGGGCGATTTCATTCTCCGCTCCGGGGCCAGGTCGCGGTGGTACCTCGACAAATACCGCTTCGAAACCGATCCAAAGCTCCTCCGTCCTCTTGGCGAGCGACTCGCCGCAGCGGTCATTGAGGTCGAACCAGCGACGTCCCGACTCGGCGGACCGGCACTCGGAGCGGTCGCTTTGGCCGCGTCAGCAGCCATGGCGTCCGGGCTGCCCTTCATCATCATCCGCGGTGAAACCAAGGAATACGGCACGGCGAACCGCATCGAGGGGCCATTCGGCCCTGGCGATGTCGTGTGCCTCATTGAGGACGTCGTCACCTCCGGTGGCGCCCTTCTCGAAGCAGTGGCGGCCCTTCGCGAGACGGGTCTCGTCGTGCGGCACGCAGTGTGCGTCGTCGACCGGGAGGAAGGCGGCGCGGATGCGCTGGCCCGGGCCGGAGTGCGGCTTACCGCGCTGTACCGGGCGAGCGACCTGCTCGCCGCCGGTGGGCGGACCGACGAAGCACATGGTTGAACCGCCCTTGCAGGGTCCCCACGGGCTCCAAGGGCTTCATAGAACCATCGACCAGGAGGAGTGGCAGTGACCAAGCAGGAGTTCGTCGACGCGGTCGCCGACAAGGCAGGCCTGACGAAGCGCGACGCCGGTGCGGCGGTCGACGCAGTGCTCGACGTCGTCACCGAGACGCTCACGAAGGGCGACACCGTCGCCTTCACCGGCTTCGGCAAGTTCACGACGTCCAAGCGGGCAGCCCGTCAGGGTGTCAACCCGAGGACGGGTGAGAAGGTCCAGATCAAAGCGGCGACGGTGCCGAAGTTCTCGGCCGGCTCGCAGCTGAAGAAGGCCGTCAACATCTAAGGCGGGCACTTCCGGCTACTGCCGGATTGCCTATGAGGGAACGACTTGGGGCCGCCATCGCGGCCCCAAGTCGTTCTTCCCAAGCACTTCACTTTCCAGAGCCGCATCGTTGCAATACGAACGTATGTTCTATTAGAGTGAAGCGCGTGCAGCTCTCGTTTGATTCCGCCGACAGGTTGGTCGAGCTCGTGCAGGCGCGGCGCGGGCCCGTATCAGCGCAGGAGGCTGCCCGCGATCTCTTCGCGCTCGCGAACGCCCCCGGGTCGATCGCCCGTTCGCTTCTCGATGAGATCGTCTCCTCCGAGGCGCGCCTTGCATGGCGCGGCGAGACCATTGGGCTCGCCGACCCGCCCGGCGCTACGACGCTGCTTGAGCACGCACACTTCGTCGTCGTCGACCTGGAGACAACCGGCCTGTCGCCACGGACGGCCGGGATCTGCGAGATCGGCGCCCAGCGCGTCCAGGAACTGGCACTCAAGGATTCCTTCGAGACCTTCGTCAATCCAGGTGTCCCTCTCCCAGCGCTGATCTCGCGGCTCACCGGTATCGACCAGCGCTCGATCAGGGGTGCCCCACCCGCCCAGCTCGCGGTGCGGCGGTTTCTTCGGTTTACGGGGGACGCGGCGATCGTTGCGCACAACGCGCGATTCGATCTGGCATTTCTCGACCGTGAGGTCGAGCGCATGTCCGGCCAGCGCATCGCAGCGCCCGTCGTCGACACCGTCTGGCTTGCACGGCGGCTCCTCGGCGACCGGACGCGCCGGGTCGGTCTCGCATCGCTTGCGCACCTGCTTGGCGTGCCGACCGAGCCGTGTCATCGGGCGCTACCGGATGCGCGCGCGACCGCGGAAATCCTCGTGATTCTGATCGGGCTCGCGCAGGAGCGCGGGGCGCGCACCGTGGCCGACCTTGTCGAGTTGGCGGCTCCACGCGCCCGTCGCCTCAACGGGAAGCGTGCTCTGGTAGCGGGTGCGCCGCGGACGCCCGGGACATACCTGTTTCGTGGTGCGGGTGGCACCGTGTTGTACGTCGGGCGCGCGCGCGATCTCCGGACGCGGCTGCGGTCGTACTTCGCGGGCGGTCGCCAGCGGCCCGCGGTGGAGGCGGCGCTTGGTGTGCTCGAGCGCGTCGATTGGCACGAGGCTGGTTCCGAGCTTGAGGCCGCGCTCGACGAGCTCCGGTTGCTGCGTGAGCATCGACCTCCGGCGAATGCGCGGAGTACGCGCCCCGACCGCCACCTCTACCTCCAGCGCCGAGAAGGCCGCTGGAGTGCGACCGAGAAGCAGTCGACCCTGGGACCGCTCCGCAGCAGGAGAACGGCGGTCGCCGCCGCACGAGCACTTGATGGCCACCAGGGTGACGACCCGCGGGGTGCCTTGCCCGCGCTGCGTGCAAAGCTCGGCGGGCACTCTCGCGCTCAGCGCTTCGAAGAGGCGGCACGGTTGCGTGATCGCATCGCCGCACTGGTCGAGACGGTGGCAGCGCTCGACGAGCTTCAGCGCCTCCGTGAGCTTCGCGCCTGCGTCGTCGTTCCCGCTCGCCAGGTTGGGTACGTCCGTGCATACGCCCTCGTTGGAGGGTGCATCGCCGCCTCGCGCACCCTTCCTTGCGGCGCAGGGGCCGGACACGAAGCTGCTGCGCTCGTGGCCGACGCGACGGCGCGCAGCCCGGACGTCTCGGCTGCCGAGGTCGACGAGCTCGTACTTGTGTCGTCGTTCCTCCGGCGACCACCCCCCGAGCTGCGGGTGGTTGCCCTTGAGCCCGCGGCCGTGGCGGAGGTCGCGCGTCTCGATGGTTGGTCGGTCTTTGGGCTGCAGTGCAGAACCTCCCCGCATGCACCCTCGACGACAGCAAACCTCTAGCCTTCGCTGCGTGAGCGCCCAGCCGGTTGTGATGTTTGCCGATCGCGTTGCCGAAGCGGTCGAGCGCAAGCGGACGCAGCTCGTAGTCGGCCTCGACCCTGTGCTCGACCTGCTTCCCGTGGAGCTCCGCGGCGAGGCCTCCTCGGGTGGACGGGCCGCCGCTCCGGCGGTCGAGCGGTTCTGCAAGGGGATCATCGACGCGGTCGCCCCGTACGTCGTCGGGGTCAAGCCGCAGGTCGCATTCTTCGAGGCGCTCGGAGTTGCGGGTTGGACGGCGCTCGACACCGTGTGCGCGTACGCCCGCGAGGCGGGGCTCCTCGTCATCGCCGACGCCAAGCGTGGCGACATCGGTTCGACCGCACGGGCGTACGCCTCGGCGTTCCTCGAGCCGAGGGGCACAGCGGCCCCCCTCGCGGACGCCATGACCGTGAATCCGTATATGGGGCGCGACTCGATCGACCCCTTTCTCTCCGCGTGCCGCCGTGACGGCGCAGG
>JANNQQ010000323.1:0-1692 GCA_031400835.1 Actinomycetes bacterium
GCTGCGTGGCGACACGTTGCAAGAGATCCTGCTCGCCGGCGCGTAGCCTGCTCGCTCGTCAGTTCGCCAGTCCAGACTTCTGTCTGCACTGAGGGAAGCGGACTTCGGTACCGTTTCGACGTGGCCGCGCGCCCGGTCCTACAGTGCAGACTGAAGTCTGGACTGGGACACTGGGACATTGGGACCCTGGGATATCGCGACACAGAGGCCGTACCGGTGCGCCGGGCTCCCCTTACCTCGCTGACGCAACCTCGAGCTCGTCGATCGAGGCGATCGGCACGGTTGGAATCAACACGCAGAAGGCCGTGGTGCCGGCGAGGATGAAGCACGGCCGCCACGCGTCGGTCGAGTTGAACCGCACGAAGACCTGGTTGGCCGGCCGATCGAGACCAAACCGAACCAGGATCATGTTCGCGGGGTTCGACGGCTCCATCGTCCAGCGGACGTTTGAGACCGCGTAACCGGAGACAGGACCGGTGCCGTCACCAGCGCGTGACGCACCAAGGCTGTTGGAGGCCGCAAACGCCGTTCCGACGAGGAGAAGCAGAACGACGAGCGCGAGTGGTGCACCCGTGGAGAGGCCGCGTCTCACGTCACGACCAATCGTCGCGTTCCCTCGATCTTGTGACCCTCGATCGAGGGATCGGAGGGGTGAGGTCGGCGTTTACACATGAGCCTGACTTATTCCAAAGATAAGTATCGTCGTGTAAGGTGAGGCGGTCATGGACTGGAAGCTCTCTCTCGCGGGGCTGCTCATCGGGCTACTCGTAGGTCTCACTGGGATGGGCGGCGGGTCACTGATGACGCCGTTGCTCGTACTTGTGTTCGGATTCAAGCCCACGGTGGCGATCGGGACGGACATCGTCCACGGCGCGATCTTCAAGTCGTTTGGTGCGGTCCAGCATCGCCGTCTTGGCCACGTACATGCCCGGTTGGTTGGGTGGATGCTGCTCGGGTCGGCTCCGTTCTCGATCGCGGGCGTTGCCCTCGCCTGGTGGCTCAAGAAGGAGTACGGAGACGGGTACGAGGACACCGCGAAACAGATCCTCGGTGTCGCGCTCGTGATCTGTGGGGCAGGGTTCATGCTCAAGACCTTTCTCCATACGGCTCCAGAGGACAAGCCGCTGCTGCTCACAACGCGTGATCGCTGGATCGCGTTCTCAACGGGAGTGGTCGGCGGCTTCGTCGTCGGGTTAACCTCGGTTGGCAGCGGAACGCTCTTCGGGCTCGTCATGCTTGTGGTCTTCCCGCTGACGGCGGCGAAGATCGTCGGCACCGACATCTTCCACGCGGCCCTGCTGCTCACCGTCGCGGGCGTCGGGCACATGACCGTTGGCAACGTCGACTTTCACGCGACCGGGTGGCTGCTGATCGGCTCGATCCCTGGCGTACTCATTGGGGGACGGTTCACCGTGAGCCTTCCGGATCGCGCGCTCCGGATTGCGCTCGCGGCGACGTTGACCCTCGCGGGGATCAAGCTCGTCGATCCGCCAGGCGCCGACCTGATGGTGATCGTAGGCGCCTCGGCCGCTGTGCTCGCGGCGGTGGTTGCCACGGCGCGATGGCTCATGGCGCGCTCATCTGCTGCTGAGACTTAGAGCACGTTTCAGAATGAAGCCTTGTGCCGCCGGATCGAGCTGCGCGGCACGCTGCTTCGTCCTCGGTCGCCCAGATATGTCCCATATCTGCGGC
>JANNQQ010000324.1:0-1852 GCA_031400835.1 Actinomycetes bacterium
GACGGAACCCGTAAGGTGGTGACCAACCCACGGAGAACAGCAGGATCAACGGTCGACTTTAGTGGCCCCGCCGCTGTCCGGACCCGGGAACACTCGGAGGGCGACGACGTGTCGCGATTCTAAACGCTGTTGACAACGGGAGTCATATCAGCGCCACCTTTAAGCTGCGGGGCGACCTAGCGCGGGCCGTGCGCGAGCACGGACCGTGACAGGGCGGACCGACAGCTTCAAGGCGCTGTTAGCGGGCATCCACGAACCAGATGTAGATGTTGCCCTCCCAATCCGGCCCGATGCCACTGACATTTCCTTTCTGCGAACCGCCGGTCACCCCTCGATTCTCGAGATTTGCCGGGGCCCCTGACGCATAGCGCGCCTCTGCGGAATAGCATCTGAACATGAAATCATCATCTCGAATGTGAAGAATGAAAGTGAGCCAATCTTAGTTGGAAATTGAAACGGCTCCAAACCCTGTGATTTGATGGTGTTGCGAAACATCCATTAACCCACGAGAGGAAAGGAGCCGAGATGAGTGTCCTACGTTCGGTCCGAAGACGCAAGAAGAAGCAGTGCCTTGGCGAGGTCAAGGTCCTCAGCCGGGAGGAGTACGCCGAGTTGGACGTGGATTCGAAGGTTGAGGCGATCCGGGCATTGGTCCCGCTGGGCTTGATGCACGTCCACGAGCTGCTCGATCAGGAGGTGACGGAGTTGGCCGGCGAACGGTACGCCCGGAAGTCGGCGTCGACCGGCGGACGGCGTCACGGGAGCAACCCTGGGACGGTGGGTTTGTGCGGTCAGCGGGTGCCAATCCGGGTTCCGCGAGTTCGCAATGCCGCCGGCAGCGAGATTCCGCTGCGTTCCTATACCGCGTTGAGTAACGGTGGCGAGGTGAACGACCTGCTGCTGAAGCGGGTGCTGTACGGCATCTCCTGCCGCGACTATGCGGGAGCGGCGGAGTCGATTCCAGGAGCGATCGGGCTGTCGAGTTCGACGGTGTCCCGCGATTTCATCGAGGCCAGCGCGACACAACTACGTGAACTGCAAGAACGCGACCTATCCAGCGAGGACGTGGTGGCATTGTTCTTGGACGGCAAGACGTTTGCCGACGCGACGCTGGTGGTGGCGCTGGGGATCACGATTTCTGGGGAGAAACGCTTCTTGGGCTTCGTGGAGACGGACACGGAAAACGAAAAGGTGCTGACGCCGTTCCTGCGTTCGTTGGTCGAACGAGGCCTCGACGCCTCCCGAGGCTTACTGGTGATCCTCGACGGCGGCAAGGGTCTTCGAGCGGCGGTCGTGAAAGTGTTTCGCGGCCGCGCCGTGGTCCAGCGCTGCCAGTGGCACAAGCGCGAGAACGTGGTCAGTTACTTGTCTAAGGGCGAGCAGGCGGACTGGCGCAAGCGACTTCAGCGCGCCTACAACCGACCGGAGTACGAAGAGGCTCTGGCTGCCATCGAAAAACTACAGGCTGAGCTGGAAGATCGGAACCAGTCAGCGGCTGGCAGTCTGGCGGAAGGCCTGGAGGAGACCCTGACCCTCCATCGACTCGGGGTGTACGGGATACTGGGTCGTTCGCTGAAGACGACGAACTGCCTCGAATCAGTCAATGCTGTCGTCGAGGACCGCTGCGCAAAGGTCGATCATTGGAAGAACTCGAGCCAACGGAACCGCTGGATGGCGACGGCACTCGTGGATATCGAACCGCGCCTACGAAGAGTGAAAGGGTACCGTCATCTTCCCCAGCTCCGAGAAGCGCTGCAGCGAGAACTGAAGATCAGCACGAAGACATCGAAGGTGAAGGCCGCATAGTCAATCAGGAGCCGTGGAGAATTTCAACTAAGAATGGGCTTGACTC
>JANNQQ010000325.1:0-5033 GCA_031400835.1 Actinomycetes bacterium
CTGCCCCTCGCATCAGCACCTGGAGCGGTCGGCCGCCAAGTCCGGTACGGCCTCTAAGGATCCGGTCGCCGCGTAGGCATCTTCTCCTGAGGAGAACCTGCCTAGGGACCCCCGATCCTCGGTATTTAGGCGATTTCCGCAGCGGTACCGCGGAAAGTGCCCACACCGCCATGCCGTCCCGCGGATAGGGTTGAGAACTATGTCGCACGACGCTGACAAGCTCATCCGCCAGCTCTCCCTTGTCGCCTACCTGATGGCGGAGCGCCGCGCGTTGACCGCGCGCGACGTCAAGGGCAACGTCGAGGGCTATTCGGAGATGTCCGATGAAGCCTTCGCCCGCAGGTTCTACTCCGACCGCGCAGAGCTCGGTGCCTTGGGAGTGCCGCTCACCTCGCAGCGCGACGAGTTCACCGGAGAGGAGCTCTACAACCTCAAGTCCGAGCACTACTTTCTCGACCGGCTCGAGCTCGAGGACGACGAGCTCGCCGCGCTCCAGACCGCGCTCTACGCCCTCGAGGGCAAGTTTGCGTATGCCGAGCCATTCCGCCTCGCGCTTCAGAACCTTGCGCTCGGTCGCCCGGGATTCCGCCACCCACCAACAGCGACCGCCGAACGTGTCCGCGTCAACGCTCCAGACTATTCGCCGGAGCTCGCCGGGCGGCTTTCGAAGCTCGAGTCGGCGATCTCGAAGCAGCGGACGATCCAGTTCCGTTACTGGTCGCCCGCCCGCGAGCGCGAGACCGAGCGCCGGGTCAACCCGTACGCACTGAGGTTGGATGAGGGCGTCTGGTACGCCATCGGGCACGATCTCGACCGCGATGCGATTCGCACGTTCCGCGTCTCTCGAATCCGCTCCGACATCCGATTCGCGACCCGAAGGGAACGCGATTTCCGCCTTCCGGCAGACTTCAATGTCGATGCCCACCGCGTGCCGCGGCCCTGGCAAATCGGCCCAAGTGCCGGCGTCGCTCGAATCGGGGTGCAGGGGGATACCGCGTGGTGGGTCCACCGCACACTGTCCGATGCCGGGACGCTCGTCGACGGCGTCTTCGAAACCCCTTACAGCGCAATCGAGCCTCTAGCCTCCTGGATTCTCAGGCAAAACGGCCGCGCCATCCCGCTGGCCCCGGATGCATTGCGCGCCTGCGTCGGTGAGGGACTCACCCTGCTGCGCGAGCGCCACACGGGTGACGCCCCCGACGAGGCACGCGAGCGTCGCGTCGAAGCAGTACAGACGACGGGCGACCGACAGGTGCCGGGTCCTGTCGTGCCCGAGCGCTTCGGCGTCCTCCAAGCTCTCCTTGCGCATCTGCTCACCGAGTGCGGCGAGGAAACCGACGCGAGCATCGACGCCGACGAGTTGGCGGCACGGTTTACGATCCCTCGAGACGAACTCCAGGAGCACCTCTCGCTCCTGAATCTTGTGAACTTCGGTGGCGGGTGTTACGCGGTCTACGCCGAGGTCAATGAGGAGACTGGGAAGGTCAAGATCGACAAGGAGCTCTACGGCGACGTCTTCCGCCGTCCTCCAAAGCTCACACCGCTCGAGGCCCGTGCGATCCGACTTGCAATCGAGTACGTCGGGCCCACGATCGCCGCTGACGCGCATACACCTCTTGAGCGCGTCCGCCGGAAACTCGAGGAGACGTTTGGTCAGTTCGAGCTTGCCCAGACACCCTCGCCGCGCGTGGCGCTCGACGAGGAAGACCTCGTAGCAACGCTTTCACAGGCGGCCGATAAGCGCAGGCTCGTCGAGATCGAGTACCTCAAGGAAGGCGACGAGCGGCCATCCACGCGCATTGTCGAGCCGTACACGATCGAGCGCGAGCTGCCGTTCTGGCGCGTCCATACATGGGACCGAACGGTCGATGGCCCACGAACGTTTCGGCTCGACCGGATGCGTGCGGCAACGCTGCTCAAGGAGACATTCGAAGTACGCGAGAGCTTCGACCCCAACTACCTTGCCGAGCTGCACGCTGCACGGCTCTGGCACGCACCGGCAATCGCCCGGTGGAAGCTCGAGAGCGGCGCACGTCAGCTCACCGACAAGGCGGCGATCTCCCGACCCACCTACAAGCACGACGAATGGCTCGTCTCCGAGGTACTTGCCGATCGCGGCGAGACAGTGGTGATCGAGCCCTCGTCGATGCGTTCCGTCGTAGCGAAACGCGCCAAGCAGCTCGAGACCGAGCTCGGCGTCAGTCCGAAGCGGAAGCGCGCGGCAGCACGAACCTGAGGCACGCCCCAGGCAGGGACGTCGGCCTGATGTCCAGCGTTCCGCCGTGTGCCTCAACGATGGCCCGGGCCAACCAGAGGCCGAAGCCACTCGATCCGGCACTACTGACACCCCACGCGAACACGTCAAGACCTGCTTCGAAACCGGAGCCGTCATCGGTGACGTCGATCACGACGTTCTCTGCGTCTTGCTCGACCGCGACAACAACAACGTTGCCGTGCCTTAGTCCATTGGCAATCACATTCGAGAGGGCCTGACGCAGGCGCGTAGCGTCGCCCTCGATGGTCAACCCAAGTGGCACGATGTCTGTCACCGCGCCGAGAGCGGCGCATGTCCCGAGCAGATCGGCGACCTCCACCGGCGCGCGATCGAGCGAGGTCAGCTCGACGCCCGCGCAGATGCGCTCTACGTCTCTGCCAGCGGCGATGCCGAGACGCATCAAGCGCGCAAGAAGGTCTGGATCTGTCGCCTTCCGAGCTGCGTCGACAAGCGCGTCCAGGGCCGCAATGGGACTCCGGAGCTCATGCGCGATGACAACGAGCCTTTCGTTCGGTCTCACGCCGGCACTGCCTGTTCTTCGAAACGGTCGAGGGCTCGCGCTGCGACCGCCGCAAGTAGCTCGTCCCCGTCCTCGAGGTACGAATCGAGCATCGGCGCGTCACGAAGGCTGCCTATGTTTCCCAGGGCGACGAGCGCGTTCCTGCGGAGCCACCTGGTTTCGTTGCGTGGCACGAAGAGGCGCTCCAGGGGCACGCTCAACCCCTCGTCGTTCGCGCGATCGAGCCACCTCGCAAGGTCGACGACTGGCTCGGCGTCGGGAGACACCTCATCGCCCGCGCGTCGGATCTCAATGCCGCGGTTCCACGGGCACACGTCCTGGCAGATGTCGCAGCCGTATATCCGTCCTTCGAGGGCGTCCATCACAGCATCAGGCATCGGCTCGGCCGTCTGCGTCCAGTACGAGAGACACCGGGTCGCGTCGAGCACCCCCGGTTCGTCCAAGGCACCGGTCGGACACGCATCGATACACGCGGTGCAGGAGCCGCAGCCCGGACGCACCTGCGTTGATGCCTCGATCTCCATGTCGGTGACGAGCGTCCCGAGAACAACCCACGATCCAAACCCGCGGGTGATTACCAGCGTGTTCTTGCCGTAGAACCCAACGCCGGCACGTACCGCCGCCTCGCGGTCGACATGGTCGTTTTCATCTACAAGAACACGGTACGTACCACCCAGTCGCTGCCCGAGCGCATCAAGCCGCTCACGAAGGATCTCGTAGTGATCGCGCCAGGCGTAGCGCGGCATGATGCCTGCGCCGGGCGATGAGGTCGGGCCTGGCGCCCAGTAACACAACGCGCCAGCAACGACCGTACGGGCGTTCGGAAGCAGCCGCTCGGGGTGGCATGAGATCTCGGGTCGGGCCATCGTGAATCGCATTCGGCCAAACAACCCACGCGCGCGTCGCTCCTGGATATGGCGCTCGGTGGCCGCGTACGCAACGGCTGGGGTCGCACCGACTGCGTCGATCCCCAGCTCAAGTGCGGTTCTCCGGAGCTCGTCAGCCGTCATGTGAGAAGATCGTACGGTGAAAGCGGTCAGGATCCATGAGGACGGCGGGCCTGAGGTTCTTCTCTACGAGGACGTTCCCGACCCAGAACCGGCTCCAGGGCAGGTACTCATCCGGCTCGCAGCCGCATCGCTCAACCGGCTCGACGTGTGGGTGAGGCGCGGGCTCCCCTCCGTGCCGAAGCCGCGCATCCTAGGAGCCGACGGCGCCGGCATCGTGGAGGCGCTCGGCGACGGGGTCGAAGGCTTTGCAATCGGCGACCGCGTCGTCATCAACCCGGGTGTTGTGCACGGAGACATCATCGCCGTCGTCGGAGAGCACTCGGACGGCACCCACGCCGAGCTGATCGCGATCGCCGCCGAGCAGGTGTACCCGCTCCATGACGAGATGTCGTTCGAGGACGCAGCAGCGTTCCCGCTCGTCTTCGAGACAGCGCACCGCATGCTCGTGACCAAGGCGCGGGTCGAGGAGGGGCAGTGGGCGCTCATCTGGGGCATCGGCGGCGGAGTCGCGACGGCCGCGTTCGAGATCTGCCGCGCACTCGGCGTGCACACGATCGTCACCTCGGGTAGCGAGGCGAAGCTTGAGTTGGCTCGGGGTTTCGGCGCCGATGTCGCCGTCAACCATCACGACGGAGACGTGGTCGCAGCGGTGAAGGAGGCGACCGGGAAAGGTGTGAACATTGTCGTCGAATCAGTCGGGGAGGCCACCTGGGCCCGAAGCCTCGCCGCAGTTCGACCTGCTGGCCACGTCGTGGTGTGCGGCGCGACGAGCGGTCCGAATCCACCCGCGGCGCTCCACCGGTTCTGGTGGAAGCAGCTCACGCTGCATGGCTCGACGATGGGAACGCGCGAAGACTTCCTTGGTTCCTACGATCTCATTCGCAACGGTCGCGCACGCGTGCACATCGACCGCATCTACCCACTCTCAGAGATCGCTGCTGCCCATGAGCGTCTCGAAGCCGGCGATCAGTTCGGCAAAGTGGTGGGGTCAATACCGGGGTAGTGGGGCCCGGGGAGAAAGCACCCCGAGGGGGGGGGAGAAGCCCGTCGCGCGCCGCGCGACCTAACGGCGCCCTAGCCTTGCGCGTCACGAGCGACCTGGTCCCCTGCGGCGACCAGCCCCGGGCCATCGACGAGATCGTGCGGGGCTTCGAGGCCGGCCGCCGCGCGATGACGCTGATGGGCGTGACCGGGAGCGGCAAGACGTTCACGGTCGCCCACGCGATCG
>JANNQQ010000326.1:0-2385 GCA_031400835.1 Actinomycetes bacterium
GAGCGGCCCCGGGGCCGCTCCCAGCGTGGAAACAGTCAGCCGCTCTTCTTCACCTGACCACGAAGCTCCCCGCCCGCGTTCCTAGCGGTGTGGACGTTGACGTAGGCGCTACCTGCCCTGATGGACGCTACGACCGCCTTCGAGAGGGAAGCGGTACCGGTCTTGCCCGTCTTGCACGGTCCGCAGAGAGCGAAGAGGACAGGCCCGGCCTTACCCGGCTTGCCCTTGTGGACGTGCGCAGCGACTGCCTTCCCCGTGAGGTTCTTGAAGGTCAACTTGTAGGCCGCGCTGACCTTCCCTCCGTCCTCGGTCACTGCGAGGGTGAATGCCCCGCCAGCACCGACCTTGACGCCCGTCGGCTTGGGAACCTCCTGGCCCGGTGTCAGCGTTGCGCGCCACTTTGTCTTGACCGGCGCCTCCGTGGTGCTCTCGTTGGTCTCCTCGTTTGTCGCCTCACTCGTGCTGTCGAGCGCGCCGGTCACCGACCCCGATGAGGCAAGGCCCGCAACTGCGAACCCAAGGGCCAGAACGACCGCCAACCCGATGACGCCAAGTGCAGTTCTTCGCATCAGATGTTTCCTCTCGATTGATAGAGAGGATTGTCCGTCCAGGTGGACCTTGCGTCGCTTAACACTGCCTTACGTGTTCCTGAACGGCCGATCAGTGACGGGATTTTCAGTGACTCCGCAACCCCGTAGCGCGCTGCTCGTCGGTGAGCCGCCTCTCGGCTTCGTCCTCCTCTCGCAGTAGCCGCATGAGCAGCCACACGATCGCGATGCCGAAGACGAGTGCCTGCTCGGTCGACATGAGGATGCCACCGAGGTTCTGGTCCTTCGCAGCGGAGATCCCCCAGAGCCGGATCGGGAGTTGCTCGTAGTGGTCGTAGACGGGCGGCGCGAACGTCAGCGCAAGCCCGAGGAAGGCCGAGGCGACAAACGCGACGAAGACGTATGCCAGCCGCGCGAGCGTCGGCACGTTGTTCGGGGTATCAACGAGTACCGGCCACCAGAACAGCAGCCCGATCGTGATCAGAAACAGGTGCTCGAGATTGAGGAGTAACGAGCTCGAGATGGCAGCGTCGTAGACCGGTCCGAGATGGATGACATACCAACCGACAAGCCAGATCGGAAGTGCGACCTGGGGTCGCGTGACGCGCGCGAACATCGGTCCCAGCTGGCCGGCGATCCCCGAGCGCATCGCAGGGGTAAGCCCCAGGAGGACGAGCGCGGGCGCCCAGTCCCCGATGACGACGTTCTGGAAGAGGTGAAAGAGGACGAGGTAGTCGATCGCGATCGTCTCGATCGGTGAGTTGAGGACGCCGACGCACAGGCCGATCCCAAGCCAGAACGACACGGCACGCCACAAGGGTCGTGGGGCCTCCGCCGAACGCCAGGCGCGCACCCAGAGCCATCCCGCTCCGAAAGCAAGCACAGCGAACGCGGGCTCGAAGGTGAACGACCAGGGCGAGGTCACGCTCGCGCCCGTTCGGGGTTGGGAACGCGGCGACGTGCCATGCGCACGAGCAGCAACATCGCGACCCCGATCGTCAGGGTCTGTTCGACCATCATCACCACGCCGGCAAGCTTCTGGTCGGTGAGTGCACTCAGTCCGAACAGCCGCTCCGGCGCATCGACATACAGGTCGTAGAACGGCGCGAAGCTGAAGACCATCACGTAGGACAGGATCTGGCTCGCCCAGAAGACGACCGCGGCGACGCCGATTCGTTCGCTCACGCTCAAGCGGCGGTGGCGAGAGGGGTCGATGATCAACATCCACACCAGGCTGCCCACGATCACGAACGACACGTGCTCGAGTCGGTGCAGGACGGGGTTGCGGAGAGCTCCCTCGTACAGCGTGGGCACGTGCCACGCCACAAGGACGACAAGCCACGCGCTGATGGCGACCGACGGGCGGAGGCTGAAGCCGATGGCCCGCCTGAGCCACTGCGTTCGCGCCAGCGGTACGAGCAGATCGCGAGGGAGAAGAAAGACGGTCATCGGACCGCGAACGGCGAGCAGGGTCAGCGCGACGCCGAGGTCGGCAATGAGGACGTGTTGAAGCATGTGTGCCGACTGGAGGTACTCCTCTGCGATCGTGTCGAGCGGCGAGACGATTCCCGCCGCGATCACCAACACGCCTGTACCGAACAGCCAGGCGCGCGACCACGGCACGAGCGCCGGATTCCTGCGTCTGAGACGAACAAAACCCTGGCTGAAGAACGCCACCGCTACAGCGATCGCGGCAAGCACGAGCGGGTCAGGCGACCAGGCCGACCAGGCCGACCAGAGCTCGTCGACGGGCGTCACGGTGGCGAGTGGCACGCGGCGAGCCTACCCCCCACGGGGATCATCGACTTTGTGTCTCAGCGCCACTTGCGAACGAGGC
>JANNQQ010000327.1:0-14347 GCA_031400835.1 Actinomycetes bacterium
TGTCGCAACGTCAGACCCGGCGCTTCCACGTTCCGAGTAGCGCGTTTCAGGGAAGACTGAGCCTCAGCGCCGGCCGGACGAGCACGGCGGCGCGCCAGGCGGCGATAGTGGGGAACGGAGACAGGTCGAGACTGCTTGCAATCGACCGGTGGAGGGCGGGAGCAGCCGCAAAGTCTGCGAGCGTGAGGTCGCCGAGAGCGAAGGCTCCGGGATCCAGGAGCGTCTCCAGCGTCGTGAGGATCGGGCCGATCTCAGTTGCAACGGCGGCACGTGCGGTGGCATCAAGCGTCTGGCTGGCCGTCGTCTCGTACCGTTTGAGCGCTGGGCGTAAGGTCGCAGACCAGCGATCGAGGAACTCATCGACGCGGGCTCGCTCGCGAGGCCCGTCCGGATAGAGGTCAACCCGGCCTTCGCGTTGTGCGAGATAGCGCAGGATCGTGTTTGACTCCGTCAGCACGAACCCGTTGTCGTCGAGCGTCGGCACGCCGCCGAGCGCGTTGAGCTTGAGATACCACGCCGGCCGTGGGCGCGAAAGCGGGACCTCGTGTGTCTCCCATTCAAGGCCCAGATCACGCATGAGGAACCGAACCTTGAGCGCGTTCCCCGAGTTCGGGTTGTCATAGAGCAGAAGCGCCATCGAGTGCGCCCGGGAGGATTCGAACCTCCGACCTCTCGCTCCGGAGGCGAGCGCTCTATCCCCTGAGCTACGGGCGCGGAAGTGCGTGAGTGTAGTCGATCGTTGCACCGTGGCTCTCACGCCCGCGCGCGTATGCTCGCGTCGTGAACGTCCGTGCGGAGATCGTCGAGCTGCGGCTAGCCGAGACGTTTGTGATCGCGCGCGAGTCGACGGACGTCGCCGAGGTGGTGCAGGTCACGATCGAACACGACGGCACGGTGGGTCGCGGCGAGGCGGCACCGATAGAGCGCTACGACGAAACCGCCACGAGCGCGCTCGCATTCGTCGAGGTTCACGCTGCGCTCGTGGGCGATGACCCGTTCGCGCTGGAGGAAATCGGCGCGCGGCTGGCCGACATCCCAGGCGAACAAGCGGCCAAGTGTGCGCTGGATGCAGCGCTCCACGATCTCCAAGGGAAGCTTCTCGGGATTCCCGTATGGCGGCTGCTTGGGCTTCCGCGGGTAGGTCCGCCGACCTCGTGGACGGTATGGCTCGGTGATCCCGACGACATGGCCCGCCGAGCGCAGGTCGCTGCCTCGCGGTTCCGCCGTCTCAAGCTCAAGCTTGGAGGTGGTGACGGACTCGACATCGAGCGCGTGCGCTCGGTGCGAGCGGTCACTGATCTCCCGCTGATGGTCGACGTCAATGAGTTCTGGGCGCTTGATGAATCGATCGCCGCTTCAGAGGAGCTCGCGACGCTCGGTGTCGAGTACATCGAGCAACCACTCCCGGCAGGTGACCCCGGCGGGGCGGAGCTCCGGCGGCGCTCGGCGCTCCCGATCTACGTCGATGAGGACTGCCACGATCTTGGCGACATGGCTTTCTGCGCGGAGATCGCCCACGGCATCAACATCAAGCTCGCGAAGTCAGGGGGAATCCGAGAGGGAGTGCGGATGGCGCACGCAGCTCGCGCGCTCGGCCTGGGCGTCATGGTCGGGTGCATGGTCGAATCCGGACTCGGAATCGCCGCGGGCTGCATCGTCGCACCGCTCTGCGATCACGTCGACCTGGACGGGAACCTCTTGCTTGCAACCGACCCCGAGCCCGGAGTCGCATTCCTGGACGGGGTACAGGTGCCATCCGACCTTCCGGGACTTGGCGTAGCTCCCACGTGAGCGCGGGCGAACCGACGCTTCTGCTGGCCGAGGGCTACTCCGCCGACGTGCACCACGGCAAGACGATGCGCGGTGTACTCCGATATCGCCGTGACGACGTCGTGGCGGTACTCGATTCGACCCGGGCCGGAGAGACGATCGAGGGTGTCCCGATCGTGGCTGACGTTGCAGCTGCACTCCCGTTCGGGCCGCGTTGTGCCCTCGTCGGCGTCGCGACGGCTGGGGGACGTTTTCCGCCGACCTGGAGGGACATCCTCCGTGCGTGTATCGCGGCAGGGATGTCGATCGAGAATGGACTCCACGTGTTCCTTGCTGACGACGAGGAGCTCGTTGGACTTGCGCGGCAAATGGGGGTCGAGCTGCGTGACCTCCGGCGCCCACCGCCGGATCTCGACTGTGCACTTGGCAACAATGTGCGCGTTCCAGCCCATCGGGTGCTCACGGTTGGGTCGGACTGTGCGATCGGGAAGATGACGGTCGCTCTCGAGCTCGATCGCGCTGCCCGCGCGCGCGGTCTCGCGTCGTGCTTTGTCCCCACGGGACAGACCGGGATCGCGATCGCAGGGTGGGGGATCTCGGTTGATGCGGTGGTCGCAGACTTCATCGCCGGGTCGGCCGAGCGGCTGGTGATCGAGGGGCACGAGCGGGGTGGCGACCTGCTCTTCGTCGAGGGCCAAGGCTCGCTGTCGCACCCTGCCTACTCCGGCGTGACCCTTGGGCTCTTTCACGGCTCTGCGCCTCAGACGCTCGTGCTGTGCCATCGCGCTGAAACCACCGAAATCGATGGATTTCCCGGCCATCCACTTCTCTCGCTCACAGAGCTCGTGCGGCTGCACGAGCTGGTGGCACTTCCGGCATGCCCGACGCGGGTGGTGGCGGTCGCACTCAATACCTGGGGTCTCGATGCAACAGCAGCTGCGGCCTCCCGACGTGCTGCCGAGCACGACACAGGCTTGCCCGTGGCCGATCCGATCAGGGATGGGGCTGACGTTCTCCTCGACGCTGTACTTGCCAACGCGCCGAACTGACCTGAGCGTTGGGGATCCCTCAATTGGGACCATTTGGTAGTGCAGCTAGCGATCGTTGCATCTTGATTGGGAGCGACGAGCGAAGTACACTCCGCGTGGCTGCGGTCGGAACGGTGCAGCCACGGGGGAATGACAGGAGTGGGTTTTGACGTCATCCGGCGCCGGCTTGTCGGCGCGGCCGCTGCTGCGGCATTAGCACTGGCTTGCGCCAGTGGATCCGTCGCTGCCGACTTTGGTGCCAACGACGATACGGGCAAGTACGCAGGCGATGGCGGCGCCGGCTTCTACACCAGCATGGCTGCACTAGGGCTGAAGCAAACCGTCGTCACGGTTCGCTGGGCACCGAGCGATCCGGTCGCTCTGATCGAGCGCTCGCTGCTCGACGTGACGGTCCCTGCCGCGACGCTTGCAGGGCTCAAGGTCGTCTTTGCGACCTATCCCTATCCGCCGCGCGATATCGAATCAGGCGTTGCGCGCCCGCGCGCATTCGCCGACTGGCTGGCAGCGCTTGCAAAGGATTACCCCACTGTGCGGCAGTTCGTCGTAGGCAATGAGCCGAATCAGCCGGCATTCTTCAGGCCACAGTTCCGCAAAGGCAAGCAGGTTTCGGCCGCCCGTTTCGGTGCCTTTCTTGCTGCCGGATACGACGCTCTGAAGTCGGTCGATCCCGCGATCATGGTCGTCGGCGTTGGCCTTTCCCCACGCGGGAATGATCGACCGCTGGCCAAGAGCAACATCTCAACGTCTCCGGTGCGCTTTCTGGCGGCCCTAGGTCGGTGGTATCGACGAAGCGGTCGGACGGAGCCCTTGATGGACGGGTTCAGCTTTCATCCGTATCCGAATCGGGCGACTGATCCGTTGACGCGCGGCTATCCCTGGCCAGGCGCGGGCTTTGCCAACCTCGCACGGATCAAGCAGTCGCTCTGGGACGCGTTCGCGGGGACGCCGCAGCCGACCACGGTTGACGGTCTCAAGCTGTACCTCGATGAGGTTGGCTGGCAGGTCGACACCGAGGGGCTCCCCGGCTATACGGGGTTCGAAAACGTGGCGGTGACGGACGAGGAGACACAGGCGAACGTGTATCGCGAGCTCGTGATGCAGGCTCAGTGCGACCCCGACATCGCGGAGGTGAACGTGTTCGGGTACTTCGATGATCCGCTGCGCACGGGTTTCCAGGCGGCACTTCACCGCGCCGATGGTGCCCCACGTCCAGCCGCAGACGCGGTCAAGCAGGCAATCCTGCAAGGGTGCTACGTACCGCCGGGCGCGTGGCAGCCGACACGTGGCGTCGTGGGTGCGAGCAAGCCGACCATCACCGAGGTCGCAGGGAAGCTTCTGGTCACGATCACCGCCAAGGAAGGGGCGACCGCCCGCGTGTGCCTGCTCACCGGAAGCCATGACACGGCTTCGGTTACGCGGTTGCTCGCAAGCCCGTCGACCGCCGGTTGCGTGCGCGCGGTCGTGTCTCCTCACGTGCCAACCGTGCTCACGATTGCGCGCGGCATCGGCTCTGCGACTGTGGGCGTGCGGCTCACCGCTGAGGCGAACCCGGGACGCCGCACGGTCGCCACGCACCCGTTGCCCTAGGCGCGTCGAGACGTGCGAACACACGTGGCTCTGAGACACTTTCTCGGAGCTTGTGTCTCAGAGCCACTTGGCGCCTGAGTTGCACGGCCATAGGCGGCGCCGTCGAACGCGCTCGACTTGACATACGAACACCTGTTCTGTCATACTCTCGAACAGATGTTCGCTACAAGCAAGATCTCACTCGCGCTGCGCATCCTCGTGATCGTCGCGACCGTGCTCTTTCTCTGGACACTCTTTGCAGGCGAATCAGGCGCGTCGGGTCCGGTGCGGCCTTACACCGTTCAGCCGGGCGATACGCTGTGGTCGATCGCTGAGAAGCACTGGACTGGTGATCCACGCGAGGGCGTCTGGAACCTCGAGCGCAGCAATCACCTCGATTCAGCCGAGATCACACCAGGACAGGTCTTGCTCGTGCCCTAGTGCTTGTTGCAGTGCTGCTGTAGAGGCTGTGCTGCTGTAGAGCGTGTCGAGAGGTGTACGGCGCTGAGCCTTTCACAGTCCGCGGTATGCATGACCGGCCATCGCGTCCGGATCAAGCATGACGTTCACTATTGCAGGCACCCCTGCAGCAAGAGCCCGCTCGAGCGCAGGCCCGAGCTCATCGGCACGCTCGACGTGTTCCGCATGTCCGCCGACGACGGTCGTGAAAAGGTCGTATCGGCTTGGAGCGAGCCTGGTTGCGACTTCACCCTCGGTGCCGTAGATACCGACCTGCGGCACCCGGATCTCCCCCCAGGCACCGTCATTGCCGATCACGAAGACCGCGGGGATCCCGAACCGCACAAGCGAGTCGACGTCGAAGCCGTTCAGCCCAAACGCGCCGTCGCCCATGATGGCCACAATCGGACCGCCGAAACCCGCTGCGCCGACCCCGAGGGCATAGCCTGGCCCGACCCCGAGACAGCCGAATGGGCCGGGATCGAGCCAGTGACCTGGACGACGCACGCGAAACACGCGCGAGACGGCAGCGACGACGTCGCCGCCGTCACCGATCACGACCGCATCGTCTGGGAGGTGTCGATCAAGCTCGGCCCCGAGGCGGTAATGGTGGAGTGGCGCCGCATCGGAGGTGAGCTCGTCGCGATGCGCATCCCACCAGGCATCCTCGGCCGTACGGACAGCTTCAAGCCACGCGTGGCGCGGTGGCGACGCGGGTATCGCGGTCGCAAGCGCTTCCAACGCAAGGCACGTATCGCCAGCGAGCGCAACATCGGGCACCCGATTTCGACCCAGTTCGCGGGGATCGCCGTGCACGTGGATGAGACGCCCTGCTCCAAACGCGCCATACCGCAAACGGAAGTCGAGCGAGGCGCCAACGACGAGCACGACGTCCGCCGCTGAAAGTGCAGCCGTCCGGGCGTGTTGAAAGAGCAGCGGATGAGCCGCGGGGAGTGACCCTCGTCCCGACCCATTCACGAACACAGGTGCCTGAAGCCTCGTGGCGAACGCGTCGAGTGCATCGGCCGCGCCGTCCCACCAGATCGCCTGCCCACCAACGATCGCTGGCCGTTCGGCTGCGGTCAGGAGCTCCGCAGCCTCGGCGAGCGCCGCCGGCTCGGCCACACTGCGTGCGGGTGCCCGAGCGGGGGCGGGATCGTCGTCTGGGGCGGCGTCCTCAAAGAGGACGTCCATCGGGAGCTCGAGGTACACCGGACCGCGCGGTGGAGCGAGTGCTTGCCGGAAGGCGATCGCGACGTACTCGGGAATCCTCGAAGGATGCGTACAGACAGATGCCCACTTCGTGATCGGCTTCATGAGCGCGAGCTGATCAAACTCCTGCAGGGCACCGCGTTCGGCTTGCACGAGCGGGCGCGCTCCACCGATCACCACCAACGGCACCTGCGCGGCATGCGCGTTGGCGACCGCGGTGACAGTCCCGGTGACGCCGGGGCCTGCGGTGACCACGGCCACGCCCGCCGCTCGGCGTACACGCCCGTATGCCTCGGCCGCATGCGCAGACGACTGCTCGTGGCGCACGTCGAACACGCGCACGCCCTCGAGGCGGCATCCCTCATAGATCGGCATGATGTGTCCGCCTGAGAGCGTGAAGATCGCATCGACGCCCTCGGCGGCGATCGCCTGCGCAACGAGCCGTCCGCCCTGAACCCTTTCGGCCATCCCGCGAGACTATCTCGGCTGGCCGTTAGCATCGATCGCCGTGGATCTCGATCTCGTCTTCCTCGGCACCGCCGCATCGGCACCCACGGCGCGGCGTGCACCCTCGGCGACGCTCATCCGGCGCGGTGGCGAAAGGATCCTGGTGGACTGCGGCGAGGGGACTCAACGTCAAATGCTGCGGTCGGATGCGGGTCTCATCGACCTGGACACGATCCTTCTCACGCACCTCCACGCCGATCACTTCCTTGGACTTCCCGGGCTCCTGAAGACGTATGCACTCCGCGGGCGTGAGGCTCCGCTCGTGCTCTACGGACCGCGCGGGACAGCGGCGCTGTTCAGCGCCTTGCCAAGGCTGTTCGGAACGCTTAGCTACCCCTTCGAGATCGTTGAGGTCGGACCGGGTGACACCATCGCAAACGGCGATTTCCTCATTCACCCGTTCCGGGTCGAGCACGGGGTGGACGCCGTCGGGTACGCACTTGCCGAAGCCGATCGTCCTGGCCGCTTCGATATCGAGACGGCGGATCGCCTTGGCGTCGAGCCGCGCGCGCGAGGCCTCCTGCAGAGCGGCGAGCCTGTCACGCTCACCGACGGCACGACGGTTCGACCGCACGATGTCCTCGGCGAGACACGGAAGGGACGGCGACTTGTCCTGACCGGCGATACGGCGCCTTGTGGGAGTGTCGTCGATGCTGCAGTGGGCGCGGACCTGCTCGTCCACGAGGCGACGTTTCTCGCCGACGAGCGTGAGCGTGCGCGGGAGACGCGTCACTCGACCGCCGGTGAGGCAGCGCTCGCCGCCCGTGAGGCGGGCGTCCGCCTCCTAGCCCTGACGCACGTCTCGGGACGTTACGGGGGAAGCGAGATTCTTGATGAGGCGCGACAGCTGTACGAAGCGACGGTCGTACCACGAGACTTTGACACGATCGTCGTCCCATTCCCGGAGCGTGGCGCGCCCGTGCTCGTCCCCCGGGGCGCCCGCCGCCCACGTGAGGATCAGCCGGCCGTGACGTAGGCGATCCGCGTGGTGCCGACGTACCCGATCGTCTCCAGCGAGAACTCACAAGACGAGCTCCCGTCGACGTAGTCTGGCGCTGGAATCGCGACCGTCGGCGTGCTCCCAGGTGCGACGTCGAGTTCGTTGGTGGGCACACCGTTTACTGCGACCTGGATCGGGTCACCGCTCTTGCCGATCAGGGTCACCTCGAGTGCTCCACGAAGACAGCCGGGCACAGTGACGGTCATCCGGCCAGTGAAATCGCCATTCGGGAGCACCCCGACTACCCGCGCAGCCACGCGGAGCGGAGATGCTGCACGCCAGAGAACAAGCCCGGGTGACGTTGCAGCGCTCGCGGGCATCACGGCCAACTCCTCGCCGTCGAGTGAGACCGCGCGCGGGGCGGCGACGAGCAACTCTCGTGCGATTGGTCTCCCATCCGATGTGAGCACCCGGCCGCTGCCAGGATCGATCACGACAGGTGTCGGTGTGCCCAGAACGCCTCCCTCCACCAGGGGAAGGACGAGCACCTCGCGGACCGACGTGTTCCAGAAGATGGTGCGGGACTCGGTCGCCCAGGGCCTGTCACCCGTCACAAAGAGCGTCACTGGGCCGGACGCGTTCAGATCGAGCCAGTTCCGTTCGACGCCGCCACGGGCATCCAGCTCTTCGTGCTCTGAGAGCCTCGTCACGACGAGCACCGCATCGACCGACGTGGCCAGCATCACGGCGATGGTGACGACCGGCAGGAGACTGAGCCAGCGCCGAGGTGTCGCAGCGACGAGTGCGATGCCAACGACCGCCAGCGAAACAAGGCCGACCCGAGCGAGGTCAGGATGCTCGGCGAGCCGCAGCAGCAAGGTCGTGGAGAGCGCGTCGTGCATCGCAGTGGGCGGCGACAGGTCACTCGGTGAAACGAAGGCGACCACCGCAACAGCGCCCGCACCCGCGAGCAAGACCGTTCGAGGCGGCCGCGGTGCGCCTGCTCCGACCCATGCAGCTAGGCCGACGGCGAGGACGGGAAGCACCGTAATCAGGTAGCGCTGCGAGACGTGGTCGAGGTGGTCTGCGGCAAACAGCGAAACTTGGATGGTGATCAAGGCGACGAACGCCGCCGCCGTGGCTGCAAAGGCCTGGGTCGCGGGTGCGGTCACCCTTCGACGAAGCACCGCGACGACGAGCACCACCGTCGCAATCGCGGGAACGACGCAGGCGGCGAGTATCACCGCGCCGAGGTGTCCCACGAGCTCCTGGACGAGACCAACGTCGAGCGAGTTCGACTCACCGAGCGTCGCGTAGGCGCCGAGGAGGTCATCCAAGCCGAGGGCCTCCGGTGCGAGGAGTCGTATGAGCCCAGCCGCAAGAATCGCTCCGGCGATGCCGAGCGCTAGCGGAGCGAGTGGGCGGAAGCGTCGCTCGCCAGGTGCAGCCCGGGCGTACAGCCACGCAGCGAGTGGGAAAGCGGGGAGGAGGACGATGGCCTGCATCCTCACCGAAACGGCGATCGTGACCGTGAGCAGAAAGAGCCCCTGACGCTCAATCGTCGGGCGCTCGAGCGCCTGTGCAAACGCGTACGTCGCCCAGACGCACGCAGGATAGAAGAGCGCCTCGGTCATGAGCAAGCCGCCGTAAGTCAGGACAGGCCCGGCGACCGTGATCGCGGCCGCGGCGACGCCCCACCACGCCGTCGAAAGTCGGCGGGCCCAAAGATATGTAGGAATCGCAGCCGACGACATTGCCAGGGTCTGAAGGAGCTGGGCCACCTGCACGCCATCGCCAAGCTCTCGGCCAGCGAATCCTGCGCCGACGAGTCCTGGCGTGAGGAGGCTGTAGTAGGGCGAGGCGGCGCCACGAATAGAGAGCGTCCCGTCATCCCACAGTGACATCCCGAGCAGTCCGTACAGCATTTCGTCAGGCGCGATCCAGGGCACGGTGAATCGCTGCGCGGCTGCGAAGCGGCCGACGATGGAAACGACGATCACGACGCCGACGACGAGGGTCGGCACGCTGACGGCTCGCCATCTCATGGATCGAGCCTCCGCCATCTCGCGAAGGCAGTCGTGACCCGGCATCGAGCGGTGGGCGAATTGGGTTTGGGGGACTCTGGTGGCGTCGTGCTCGGACGCTACACTCGGAGACGACCTTTAACCCGGTTCAGTGAGGCCGGAAAGGAGCAGATGTCAGATATGTCCACGACGGACCGCGAAGCGGTCCGCAAGGGAGACGGCCGCGAAGCGGCCCGCGTGCTCCTCGACGCCGAAGGGCTGGCTCGGACTCTCGCACGCGTGGCGCACGAGCTCATCGAGCACAACGACGATCTGTCGTCGGTCGTGCTTGTCGGCATCCACACACGCGGTGTACCGCTTGCTGAGCGTCTGCGGACGCTCGTTGCTGAACGGAGTGGCGTCGAGCTCGAGCTTGGCAGCGTCGACATTGCCTTTCACCGCGACGACGTCGTGGTGCGCGCAGGAACGGCACCGCGCCGGGCTCACCCTGTGCTCCATGGCACCGAACTACGGTTCGCTCCAGAGGGCAAGACGTGCATCCTCGTCGACGATGTCCTCTCGACGGGTCGCACGATTCGCGCAGCAATCGATGCGCTCCTTGAGTTCGGACGGCCCGACAGGATCCAGCTCGCCGTGCTGATCGATCGCGGTCATCGCGAACTCCCGATTCGGCCTGACTATGTCGGCAAGAACGTTCCGACGGCGGCGGACGAGCGTGTCTACGTACGGCTTCGCGAGATCGACGGTGAGGATGAGGTCGTGGTAGTCGTCCCGGCGGAGGGCACAAGATGAACCTGGTGGGGAGTGCCAAACGGCATCTCATCTCGGTGGGCGACCTCGGGCAATCCGACGCCGAGCGCATTCTCGATACAGCCCGCGCACTTGAGCGATCTCTCGATCGGGAGATGAAGAAGCTGCCCACGCTCCGCGGCCGCCTCGTGATCAACCTTTTCTATGAGTCATCGACGAGGACGCTTTCGAGCTTCGATCTTGCGGCAAAGCGCCTCTCGGCCGACACCATGGCACTGCGTTCATCCGGGTCGTCGGTCGACAAAGGCGAGTCGCTCAAAGACACCGCCTTGACGCTCGCCGAGTACGACCCTGACGTGATCGTGATCCGTCATCCGCACATCGGAGCACCAAGCCTTGTCGCTCGTGCGACCGATGCGCACGTCATCAACGCCGGAGACGGCAAGCATCAGCACCCGACGCAGGCGCTCCTCGACCTCTACACCATCCGCGAGGCACTCGATCATCTCGAAGGACTTCACGTCGCGATAGTCGGCGATGTGCTCCACTCGCGCGTCGCCCGATCACTCATCGAAGCGCTGACACTGGTGGGAGCGCATACCACGGTCGTGGGGCCGCCGACGCTGATTCCACGCGGAATCGAGGCCATGGGTTGCGAGGTCTCGACGACTATCGACTCCATTGCCCATGCCGACGTGGTCTACGTGCTCCGGATGCAGCACGAGCGGATGGAGGCAGGCTCTGCGTTCGTCCCCTCGTTGCGCGAGTACACGGCGCTCTACGGCATCACGCCCGAGCGGGTCCGAACAGGGCAGGTCGTCATGCATCCCGGGCCGATGAACCGCGGCGTCGAGATCGACCCTCGGGTCGCCGATTCCGGCGCGTCGCTGATAACCGCTCAGGTTCGCTCAGGGCTCGTGATCCGAATGGCCGTTCTCTACGACCTGATGACCGCAGGGCCACTCTCGGTCGTCGAAACACTTGCGGTTGCCTGATGCTGTTCTGTCGCTCGACGCCGGCCGCCAGTTTCGTGATCCATGGGGCACGCGTTCTCGACCCGGGGTCAGGGCTCGACGGAGCGTTCGAGGTTGTCGTGCGTGATGGTGTGATCACGGCCCTTGAGCCCAACTCCGAGCCGACGCAGGGGCGTGTCGTCGCACCGGCGTTCGTGGATCCTCACGTGCATCTGCGTGTGCCCGGGAGAGAGGACGAAGAGACGCTGGCCACGGGTACCGCAGCAGCAGCAGCTGGCGGCTATTGCGCAATCGTGGCGATGCCGAACACCGATCCTCCTGTCGACGGTGCGGCGGTGCTCTCTGCACTCATCGAGCAGGCCCGTGCGGAGGCGGTCATACCCACGGGGTTCATGGCCGCGATCTCGAAGGGTCTTCGGGGCGAGGAGCTCACCGAGATGGCTGAGCTTGCGCAGTGCGGGGCGGTGGCATTCACCGACGATGGCCATCCGGTCGTCTCGGCGAACCTGATGCGTCGTGCACTCCAATACAGTGCGGTTGCCGACCGACCTCTGGCGCTCCACTGCGAGGAACGAACGCTCTCTGGAGACGGTCAGATGCACGAGGGCGCCGTAAGCGCCGAACTCGGGTTCACGGGTTGGCCCTCCGTCGCTGAGAGCGTGATGGTCGAACGTGATCTGTCTCTCGCCGCTTTCGAGAACCGACCAATTCACCTGATGCACCTCTCCGCGGAGGAGTCAGTTGCTGCCCTGAGACGCGCCCTCGCCGATGGTGTCCGGGCGAGTGGGGAAGCATCGCCTCATCATCTGTGTGCCACCGACGAGCTCGTGCGATCGCTCGATACCAATACAAAGATGAATCCACCACTGCGCACGGAGGTCGATCGGCGGGCGCTCGTCGAAGCGGTGCTCGACGGGACGATTGCGTGCATAGCGACCGACCACGCACCACATGCGCTCCACGAGAAGGACGTGCCGTTCGAGGAGGCGCCGTTCGGCGTTACGGGTCTTGAGACGGCATTCGCCGTGCTTCACACGCGGCTCGTGCTGACCGGCGAGCTTCCGCTCGACGTCGTGCTTGAGCGGATGTCCGCCGGGCCGGCGCGCAGCCTCGGGCTCCCCGTCCCGCGGATCGCGGTGGGAGAGCCTGCAAATCTTGTCCTCCTCGACCTCGAAGCACGGTGGACGGTTACCGCGGAGGGGTTTCGGTCGCGGTCGACCAACTCGTGGCTCCTTGGCGAAACGCTCACCGGGGCTGTCCTCAAGACGGTCGCGAACGGGAGGGTGGTGTTCGACGCATGAGCGGGTACGTGATCCTTGAGGATGGGACGGTCTTCGCGGGTCGCTCGGTCGCCCTCGACGGTGCCGCGTTTGGCGAAGCCGTCTTCACCACGGGCATGAGCGGCTATCAGGAGACCGTCACCGACCCAAGCTTCGCAGAACAGATCGTGTGCTTTACCGCCCCGATGATCGGCAACTATGGGGTCTCGGACGCACGACTCGAATCGTCGGGGCCGATGGTGAAGGGCGTACTCATGCGCCGCCTCGGAGGTGCCGCGTGGGCCGAGTGGCTCACCGAGAACGGCGTCGTAGCTCTTGATGAGATCGATACCCGAGCCCTGACTCTCCACCTGCGCGATCGTGGCGCAATGCGGGCGGCAATTGTCTCCGACGCCGTAGGACTCGCGCGCGAGGATGCTCTCGATCAGGTGCGAGCGCAACCGACCATGGCGGGCACGGCGCTGGTGTCCCAGGTCTCCACGCCGATCCCGTACGTCGCGCACGAGGAGGGCAGAGTGTCGGTGGCTCTCGTCGACTACGGCGCAAAGCGCTCGATCATCGCCCGGCTGGCTGCGGTCGGAGCATCGGTGACCGTCTATCCCCACACCCCCGACGCAGATGCTCTCGCCGCTCACGATGGTGTGCTGCTCTCAAACGGCCCCGGCGACCCCGAACCACTCGTTGCGGAGACCGAGGTAATCCGCAACGTTCTCGGCAGAGTCCCTGTGCTTGGCATCTGCTTGGGTCATCAACTGCTCGGCCTGGCAACCGGGCACTCGACCTTCAAGCTGCCGTTCGGCCATCGGGGCGCGAACCATCCGGTGCTCGAGCAGCGCACAGGGCGTGTCCTCGTGACAAGTCAGAACCACGGCTTCGCGGTTGCCCCTTCCGACAGCACCGAGACCAGCTACGTCTCGCTCTACGACGGGACGGTCGAGGGCCTCGACTTCCCTGACCTACGCGCACGAAGCGTCCAGTTCCATCCCGAGGCCGGTCCTGGCCCACACGATGCGTGGCCGATCCTCGAGCAGTGGGTGGCGGGTCTCAATTGACGGCGCGTCGCGACATCCAATCGGTCTGTGTCATCGGGTCGGGTCCGATCGTGATCGGGCAGGCATGCGAGTTCGACTACTCAGGCTGCCAGGCGCTCAAGGTGCTTCGCGAGGACGGTTACCGGACGATCGTGGTCAACTCGAATCCCGCCACAATCATGACCGACCCCGGGTTTGCTGATCGCACGTACATCGAGCCGCTAGACCTGGAGAGCGTCGCCGACGTCTTGCGCCGAGAGCGGCCGGACGCGTTGCTGCCGACGCTCGGCGGCCAGACCGCCCTCAATCTCGCAATCGAGCTCTCGGATGCCGGCATTCTGGAAGAGCTCGGAGTGGAGTTGATCGGCGCGAGCGTGGAGGTCATCCGACGAGCCGAGGATCGCGATCTCTTCCGGCAAGCGGTGGAGAGCTGCGGCCTCCACGTGCCGCGCTCATGGATCATCACCGACATCTGCCAGCTCGACGGCGTTCCCTCGCCCGCAGTGGTGCGCCCTGCGTTCACACTCGGCGGGCACGGAGGAGGCTTTGCAGCGACGGATGAGGCGCTTCGCTGGCAGGTCGAGCGGGGGCTCGCCGAGAGTCCCATCTCACAGGTACAGGTCGACGAGTCGTTGGTCGGCTGGGACGAGTTCGAGCTCGAGGTCATTCGCGACATGGCAGACAACGTGGTGATCGTCTGCTCGATTGAGAACCTCGACCCGATGGGCGTCCACACCGGCGACTCAGTGACCGTGGCGCCGCAGATGACGCTGTCCGACGAGGCC
>JANNQQ010000328.1:0-18009 GCA_031400835.1 Actinomycetes bacterium
TCTTCTGAAGGTACCGTCACCCTCTGGGCTATTAACCCGAGTAGCTTCTTCCCTCCTGAAAGAGGTTTACAACCCGAAGGCCTTCTTCCCTCACGCGGCGTCGCTGCGTCACGGTTTCCCGCATTAGCGCAATATTCCCCACTGCTGCCTCCCGTAGGAGTCTGGGCCGTGTCTCAGTCCCAGTGTGGCTGTTCGTCCTCTCAGACCAGCTACGGATCGTCGCCTTGGTGAGCCGTTACCTCACCAACTAGCTAATCCGCCGCGGACCCATCCTCGGCCAGAGGCCGAAGCTACCTTTTCCCACCGCCCCTAAAGGCTGTGGGGCTATCCGGCATTAATCCGAGTTTCCCCGGGCTATTCCGGTGCCGAGGGCAGGTTATCCACGTGTTACTCACCCGTTCGCCGCTGTCCCCAAGACCGAAGTCCTGGTTCTCGCTCGACTTGCATGTGTTAGGCGCGCCGCCAGCGTTCGTCCTGAGCCAGGATCAAACTCTCCGTGAAGAAACCAATTGCCGGTTTTTACACCGACATGCCGGTCCGAAGACCGACGAACTGGTTGTCTCCCTTCAAGTTTTCCTCCAGTCCACCCCGAAGGACAGACCGAAGGTCTCAAAAGGCGTCAGACCTCTTGCCCACCGGAAGTGGTAGGCCCGAGGTTGACGGGATAGACGACATCGACCTTTCTCGCCGGCAAGCCGGACGGGAACGGGCGACATCGCTTCTCGTCGCACACGTACGCTGTTGAGTTTTCAAAGACCGCTGCCGTCTGGCGTACTGCCTCGCGGCGGATAGTGCTTCTGCCTTCTGGGGGGCAAAGAAAAGCCTCCGACTCGCGCCAGAGGCCTTCGATCGAGCGGGACAAACGTCGTATCCGATTCGGTCGAAGGCACTCCTGATGTCGCAGAACGTTCTCCGCCTCCCTTGCGGGCAGCCGGAGGACTATAGCAAAGGCGCGAGGACTGTCAATGCACGGTGAACACGCGGCACGGGGCTCAGCTGCCCGTCAGGCGGGCGAAACGCCGCTTGCCCGCCTGGATGATCGCTCCGACCAGTTGCGTACGAGCGATATCGAGCTCGGCAACCGCTACACCGTCGAGCTTGACCCCACCCTGTGCGATCATCCTCCGGGCCTCACTGGTCGAGAGTCCGAAGGCTGCTGCGATGAGCGCGGGCAGATGGACAGTGTCTCCCGATGGGAGGGCGTGATCGGCCACTTCCGCCGGTGCTCCCCCTTGGCGGACGACCCTGGTGAAGTGCGCCTCGCCGACCTCTGCGCCATCTCCTGGGTGCCAGCGCTCGGTGATCCGACGGGCGAGCTCAAGTTTCCAACCCATCGGATCCTCAGGGTGCTCGCCCCCGTCGACAACCATCTCCCACCACTGTGCGAGCGCCGAGTCGGGAATCGACATCACCTTGCCGAACATCTCCTCGGGTGACTCGGTAACCCCGATGTAATTGCCCTTCGACTTTCCCATCTTGTCGTGGCCATCGACGCCAACAAGCAACGGGTACGTCATGACCACCTGAGGCTCGAGACCGTAGTGGGGCATGACGGTTCTGCCCGCGAGGAGGTTATAGAGCTGGTCGGTGCCTCCGATTTCGACGTCCGCTTCCACCGCAACGGAGTCGTAGGCCTGCATCAGTGGGTACAGAAGCTCGGAGAGTGAGATCGGCTCGTGGGCTGCGAAGCGCTTCGCGAAGTCGTCGCGCTCGAGCAACTGTGCCACCGTCAGCGTCCGTGTGAGCCGAACAACCTCTGCGTAACTCAACGCCCCGAGCCATTCACCGTTTCTCCGGACCTCCGTCCGGCTACGGTCGAGGATCCGAAACGCCTGCTCGGCAAAGTGGGCCGCGTTGGCGTCGAGCTCGGCGTCGGCAAGGATCGGGCGTTCCTTCGAACGTCCCGACGGGTCACCGATCCTCGCGGTGTAGTCACCGATGATGAGAACGACGGTGTGCCCTTCGCGTTGGAAGCCAGCGAGGCGATCGAGCACGCAGGCAAAGCCAAGATGGATATCGGGTGCAGTTGGATCGATCCCTAGCTTGACTCGGAGCGGCGTGCCACGCTTGAGCTTCTCGGCCAGCAGGCCAGCAGGGAGGACGTCGACCGCATGCCGCGTCAGTCGTTCGAGGGCGTCGTTCACCGAGTGCCGATCGTACCGGCGCTAGCCCACTCGCCCATCACCGACTGTCAGCGACAAGACAGCGCGGGCCGATGTCTGCGACGGTGCCGCATCCAGTGAGGTGCATCGTCACTTCAATCTCTTCGCGGAGCAGCTCAAGCGCTTCGCGGACACCATCGGCGCCGCCAACCGCAAGGCCCCAGAGCGGGAGCCGACCTGCGAGCACGCCACACGCACCACGGGCCATTGCGGCCACGACGTCGCCCCCACGGCGGATCCCGCTGTCGAGTAGCACCTCGAGCTGGCCACTGACCGCCTCGGCAATCGCAGGAAGCGCATCAATCGTTGCCTGTGCGCCGTCGAGCTGCCGGCCACCGTGGTTCGACACCACGATTCCGGCGGCGCCACACGCGACTGCACGACGTGCATCCTCGGCGTCGAGAATGCCCTTGACGATCACCGGAACGCCAGCGGTCGCAACAAGACGCTCAAGGTACGTCCAGTCGAGTGTCGGGTCGAGCATCGCGAGCCCTTCGCCCTGAACCCCGCGCTCGATGGCATAGCGCACAGCCGGGATCGTGTTCTCCGGAAACGTCCACTGGATGCGACGCTCACGGTCGCGGGAGCCAACCACCGGCAGGTCAACTGTGAGGAACACGGCGCGATAGCCAAGCGCCACGGCCTGCGCAATGAGCTCGTCGGTAACGCCGCGGTCGCGGAACACGTAGACCTGAAGGAATTTCACCGCGTCGGGTGCAGCGGCGGCGACATCCTCGAAGCTGATCGTGGAGAACGTCGAAAGGCACACGGCCCCACCTGCTGCCGCTGCGCCAGACACCGTTGCAAGCTCACCCTCGGGGTGTGCCATCTGTTGATAGGCGAGCGGTGCGACTATAACCGGGTGCGCCACCGCCTGACCGAGGATCGTTGTCGAGGTATCCGCCTTCTCGATCCCGCACAGAACGCGCTGGCGGAATCGGATTCGCCGAAAGGCCTCACAGTTCTCGCGCAGCGTCGTCTCGGTCGCGGCCCCACACTCGAAGTACTCCCGCCAGTCGGGGTCGAGACGCTCCGCCGCGAGCTTCTCGAGATCTGTCAGCGTCAGGCACGGCTTGGGCTTCACCCCGCGGAGCCTAGAGGCTGTAGATCAGAAGGGGTAGGGCGCGAGGCTCCAGGCCGCGGCCGCGTACCAGAAGCCAAACGTCAAGCTCATGAGCGCAAGTGCCGGGATCGCGGTGGTGAGGGTGCGCGCGACCGCGCGCGACGAGAGGACGGCGCCGAAGCCGGTCGTAACGATCGTCATCGAGACCGCGGTGAACAATGCGAGCACGACCAGGGCGACGAGAGCAAGCTCCTGGGAGGGAATCGCGGCGAGGAGCAGCACACCGACTCCGGCGCTCCCTCCCATGCCATGGACGAGGCCAATGCCGAACGCACCGAAAGGCGTGCGCACGGGGTGTTGGTGCTCGTGGCCGGCCTCCGTGGTCGCGAAGGCACCGTGGCGCCACCGGACGAGCAGTCGAACGGCGAGAAACACGATCAGTGCCGCGACCGCAGTCTCGGCTCCACGCTGGACAACGTCCGGGAGGTACCGCTCGGCAACGAGAATCGGCACGCCGAACGCAATCAGGGTCACCGCGTGGCCGAGACCCCACCAGGCACCAAGTCGAGCTGCGGCGCCTGTCGCCCGATCGCGGCCCGAGGCGAGAAGCGTCGACACGGCTGCGATGTGATCAGGATCAGTTGCGTGGCGAAGCCCGAGCAGTGTTGCCACGATGACGATGACGGCGATCGAGCCTCCGTCTGACATCCCTGCGATCCAGTCATCCATCCCGAACATCGTCCGCTCCTTTCGCTCACCTTGACGCGGCTGGTTCGCCGCGCGTCGCCGATCGGTTCATTCGTCGCGTCTACACAACTCCAGGGATCGCCTTGACCGTGATCCCGACCCCGACCAGAAGGATCACAAGGGCGCTCACAGCCGGAAGCGCACGGATCAGCGGCCCATCGAAGCGGGCGCGTGCGAACGTTCGCCGGGCAAGAACGGCGACGAGGCCGATTGCCGTGATCGTCGCGGCGAGGCCGAGGCTGAAGGCGATGATGAGCACAAACCCGAAACCGATGCGGTGCAACGCGATGGCGCTCAGGAGGACGACGAGCGCGGATGGGCATGGCAGCAGACCCGCGGCAATCCCGACGCCGAGGATTCCGCGTGAGCTGAGCGCTTCATCCTTGTGGGGATGCGAATGGTCGTGATGGTGGTGCCCGTGGTCGTGATCGTGGTGACCGGCCTCGTGGTCATCGTGGTTGTGATCGGACCAGCTTCCTTTGCGCATGCGTTGACGTAGCACGGCGGCACCGACTGCGACCACGAGGAGTCCCGACACGAGGGTCAGCCACGGATACAGCTGCTCCGGAACGATGAACCGCGAGAGGGCGAGCGTCACGACACCCAAAGCAAAGACGCCTGCGGTATGGGTCACGGTGACCGTTGCGCCGAGGAGGAAGGCGTCACGCGGGCGACCCTTGGTCCCGACGAGGTAGCCGGCGACCAGAGCCTTGCCATGACCCGGCGTAAGCGCGTGTACAGCACCCCAAAACGCGGCGATCAGCAGCGATACAAGCACGAGACCGAACGAGAGATCGCCGCCTTGAATCAGCGCCTCAAACCCGCCACTCGTGTGCACCTGGGGACCGACGGCATCGAGTACAGGAGGGGACGCGGAGCCTACGCCAGGCGTGAACTCAAGCGCCGCCGACCGGACATCGAGAGGCGATCGGAGGAGATCCTTCGGGTACATGCGGAGAGCGTCCGACTCGCTTTCGGAGGGGACGTCGGTGCGCACGAGCTCGGCCCCGTCTCGGGCGATAGCGGTGATCTCGCGCCAGCCGATGCGATCGGGATACGCGCGATCAACGAACGACAACCGGGTTCCGCCTCCGTCTGCCCGGTACACGGCATCGAGACGTAGCGTCTTGAGCCCTCCCGCACCTGGCCGCTCGACAACACGGGAGCTCACGACGCGGAGCGGAGCCCGCCGGCCATCGAGGCGCAACTCGAGCTTGGTCGCCAATGCTTTGGCGAACCCCGGTTCGCGCACCCGATCGCCGTCCTGAAAGGCCGGAACCTCGGCGAGATCCAGCGCGTAGCGGACATAGACCTCGTCGCCCGCGACCTCGATACCCGCGTAGTGGTTGACCGTGAAGTTGCCGAGTGGATGCGCTTGGGCAACGCCGGGTAGCGCGAGCAGTGCTCCCAGCACGACGACTACGACGATGAGGCGCCTCATGCGAGCACCTCCCGGACAACCGGTGCCCACTGCACGGAGAAGTGCGGATTGAGCTCCATCGCCTTGCGATACCACGCGCGCATCGTGTCGTTGTCACCCGCGCAGCCCGCCGCATAGCCGCGGTGGAAGAACAGGAGCGCGTCCTGCGTGCCCAGTCGCAATGCCCGATCGAGCCAGCGGCCGGCTGCGTCGCAACGACCTGCGCGAGCCAGAGCCCATCCAAGCGCGTCGTCGCCGACGATAGAAGGCCGATCGGCGCGTGCGCGGCGGGCACGTTCGACGGTTTGAGCGGGCGCAATGCCGCGGTCGGCCCGATACACCGCGTCGTCGAGGTCGACGCGGATGCCACTCGCAGCGAGGAGACGCTGGATCGCGCCCACAGTCTCGTACTGGCGTCGCGCCTCGACGATTCGTCCGCGACGATCGAGCAGGTCTCCGAGCAGCGCGACCGTGCCGGGAAGCGGGATCGCCTCGGCAGCGCGTCGCGCCTGATTGATCGCTGCCTCGTCACGCCCCTTGGCCGCGAGGACCCGCGCTAGCTGGTCGCCGGCGTGGACGTAGCCGGGCAACACCGTGAGCGCTTCGCGCAACGCGCCTTCGGCACGCCCGATCCTCCCGCTTCCGAACTCGAGCTTGGCAAGCTCGACGAGTGTCCACGCGGTTGGCTCGGGGACGCCGCCTGCGCTCTCGAGTGCCAGCCGCATGGCCGCGATGGCGCCTGCTCGATCACCGGTCAGCTCACGGGCGTAGGCGACCCTCGCGTAGCCCGCGAGCGTCGGCTTCGTTGCGACCATCTGCTCGAAAGCCGCAAATGCCTCGTCGTATCGTCCAAGCTCGAGGAGCGCGTCACCGACGACACCGTACGGCGCCGCTGAGTCGGGTGCGAGCGTGCGCGCCTCGCGGCCGAGACGCAGCGCGTCGCGGAAGTCATGCCGGATGAGAGCGAGCGAGCCGAGCCCGAGCGACGTCACAGCATCATCCGGGCGAAGTGCCCTGGCCCTGCGAAGCGCTGCCTCGGAGCGGGGAATGAACGAGGCATCGCCAGTCTCGCGCCAACGGAGTTGGTACGCAAGACCGAGTTGGGCGAGGACCTCGGGGGTCGCTGCAGAGCCCGCAGCCGCTTCGAGACGCGCAACGGTGCTCGCAGTTTTCCGACTACCTGCTCCGAGAGAGACGTCGATTGGCCCCGAAGCGGGCGCCGCGGTGACGGGTGCCGCAGAGGAGGGAGACTCGCCGAGGACGCCCCCGAGGGTCGCGCCCACAATCAGGCCGACCGCTATGGCGCTCACGAGTACCACACGGGTCGTTCTTCGCATTTCGAGTCTCCCTCCTCTCCGGTTCAGGGGTTACTTGTGCCCTGTGTGGGCGTAGCCCTGGTTTGGTGCGGCGACGTACGGGAATGCCGCCAGGAATGTGTTCTCGTTCGCGTCGACGCCGTCGCCGACGATGTTGTTCGGACTCAGGTTGCAGAGACCGAGGAGCCCCTGGAGCACCGGGCCATATCCGCAAGCGATTGCCCTGACCTCGATGTCCGTGACGTCGTCGACGAGTCGTCGACCGTTGGGGAACCCGGCGAGATCGCCCGCAAGGACGCCGAGCGGATTCGGCGACGCGGCGGGTGCAACACCCGTATTGAGACGGAGCAGGTCGGCCCGCGTCTCACCCGTGTACGTGAACGCGCTCCCGTCCGGCAGCTTGACCCCGGTCAAGAGCACCGCCACGAGATCTCCTCGGCCAGCGGTGGTCGTATCAGGAAGCGCCGGGTAGAGAAAGTTCACGAGCCCCGCGAGCTCCGGTGCGAGGTAGTGCGACTCGAACTGCGCGTCATCTCTCGGATCCGACGCGTTCCACCGATCCTTCTTGCTGACCGGAATGATGACCTCATTGATCAGAGGGTTCCCAAGTCGGGAGACCTGAACGAAGGGGCCGCTCGTATCGAACGTCCCGTCTCGCTTCAGGACCTTGATCTTCGGTCGGCTCGCGCTCGCGTAGATCCCGAGGATGCCGTCAGCGTTCGGAGCCTTGACGAGATCGGACTTCGGCACCTGGAGGGCGATGGAGTGCGTGTTGTAGTTGCGGACGCCGTCCTGGCCGGCCTCGGCCGAGGCCGGAGGCAGGACGTGAAACGCGTTGAACGGGCGCAGGCCGCCGAGATCGAAGATCGAGCCGAGATCGACGAAGAACGGGTCGTCACGCGGTCCAGCAAAGACCTTCCGCCCGTTGCCGAGCGACTGGACGCCAGCGTAGGCATCGTACGACGGGTTCGAGCGCGGCCCGATGTTCGCAGGTGGCACGACGAGGTTCGAGCCGAGTACCTGGCGCCCGTTCCGCGTCACCCGGGTGACTGAATAGGTCTGCTTGACGTTGAGGTTGGGGCTTGCACCGTCCGAGCCGACCGGTCCGGTGTTGTAGAGGAACGTTCCGCCGTTACCGACGGCGGTCTTGAAGCGGAATTCGTAGCTCACGTCCTCGCGCGCATCGCCCGTGTTGTCGACGTGGATAGCGTAGGAAACGGTGGGGTCGAAGCGGTAGTAGTTCGGCCCACCCGCAGGATCCTCGAACGGGATGTAGTTCGCTATGAGCGTCACGGTGCCCGGTGCATCCGGACTCACGAACGCGTAGACGTCGGTGTTGTCCGCCGTCGGGTCATCACCGATCAACGGTGCCTCCCGGTGGCTCGAGGCGGTTGCGCTCGATGGGCCGTGCCCGACGAGCGCTCCCACGATGGCGGCCGTGGCGGCGAGTGCCAGCGCGACGACCGCTGTGGCTCTCTTATTCATTTCCCCACTCCTTTCCGAAGGTGCGTGCGCGCGTGGTTCGTCGTACGCGCAGAAACGGTTCGGGCGGGGCCGCGAACAATCGCGACCCCGCCCGAGGTGGTGCAGTGCATCGCGTGCTGCCTACGGCTTCTGAGCGCCCTTCGTGTTGTCGAAGCCGCTCTTCGGATCCGCGACGTAGGGGAAGGACGCCTTCAGCTTCGCGTCGTCACCATTCACCCCGTCACCGAGCGGGAGCTTCGTCCCCTTGAGGAACCCACCCACCGCCTGCTCAGCGATGTCGATGACATCGTCCCCGAGCCGCCGACCGTTCGGCCAACCCTGCGTGTCGCCACCGAGGACGCCAAGACGATTCGGGCTCTTTGCGACATCGATGCCGAGGTTGAGGCGGAGGATGTCCGCCAGCTTCGGACCCGTGTAGTTCAGCTTCGGCACGCCGGTGAGGAGGACTGCAACGAGATCGTCACGGCCCGTCTCTGGAGCACCCAGCTTGTAGAGCTTGTTGATCACCGCGGCGAGGATCGGGCTCGTGTAGTACTGCTTGAACTCGCTCTCGTTCCACGGCTGCAGTGCGTTCCAACGATCCTTGAGGTTCGTCGGGATGATCACCTCGTTGACGAGGGGGTTACCGAGACGGTTGACCTGAACCCAGTTGCCAGCGTTCGAGGTCTTCGCACCGCGGGTCGTGATCTTCTTGCGGTCGACCGAGGCCCAAACACCGATGGTGGCGTTCTTTGCCTTCAGCGCCGCAATCGGCACTTGCACGGCGAACGTGTGCACGCCGTACCCGGCGAAGAAGTCCTTGCCTCCACCGACGTTGCCCGTGCCCTTGCGAATCGCGACGAGGTCGAAGATCGCTCCGATGTCACCGAAGAACGGATCGTCGCGCTGGCCGGCGAACGCCTTGGCGGCGCCACCGTCGAACGAGGCGATCGACTTGTCGACGAGCTCGGAGTACTTCGGCGTCGAGCGCGGGCCGATGTTGTTCGGGGCGGTCGTGCCCTTGACGACGACCTTGCCGATGGTACCGCCGCCCGTGACCCGGGTCACGGTGAACGGCTGAGCCGTATCACCGAGGAAGAACGGGCCGTTCTTGCGCTGGAACTGGAAGCGGTACACGACGTCCGGCTTCACATCGCCGTTTGTGTCGATGTTGAGGTTGTACCGCGCGCTCGGCGAGAACGTGTACCAGTTCGGGCCTGCGGCGGGATCCTCTCCGGGGATCACGTTCGCAAGGATCGTGACCGTGCCCGGCTTGTCAGGGCTCTTGAAGGCGTAGACGTCGGTGAGGTCCGCAGTGGGATCCTCACTGATCAGCGGTGCCTCTCTATGACTCGACGCAACCCCGTCGTCTGGCCCGAGCGCTACCGCGGCGAAGGCGGCGGCGGCGATCGAGGCGACTGCGAGGGCGGCGAGCGCGACTGCTTTGCGCATCTCCATCTCCTTGTTCTGTCGTTGTCGATGAACCGGCGGTGGTTCGCCGTATCGCGTCGATCGGTTCGGTGAACCGCTTGGGACTCGGGCAGCGAACCAGCCCGATGAACGCCACAGAACCCCTGACCCGTGTCGCTTCGGCAAGAATCAGCTGGACGATGCGTCGACGATTCGCCCACCTGTCTGACGAGGCACTTGTCGCACTCGTGGCGCGGAGCGACGACGAGGCTCTCGCTGAGCTGTACGACAGGGTCGGGCGCGTTGCCTACGGCATCGCGTTTCGGATTCTCCGCGACGATCGGCTTGCCGAAGACGCTGTGCAGGAAGGCTTTCTCAATGTGTGGCGCGCCGCCGCGACCTTCCGCGCGGAGCAGGCAAAGGCGAGCACCTGGATCATCACGCTCGTTCACCGCCGCGCGGTCGACCTGGTACGACGAGAAGAGCGCCGCCGCACCGAACCACTCGATGACGAGCTCCAGGCGACCCGGGCCGATGAGACGGGGAGCGCCGAGGATCAGGCGTGGCTTGGATTCGAGCGCGACCGCGTCCAGCAGGCGCTTGCGCAGCTGCCCGACATGCAGCGCGAGGCGATCGAGCTCGCGTACTACGGAGGGTTCTCACAGACCGAGCTCGCCCAAAGACTCGGGCAACCGCTGGGTACGATCAAGAGTCGCATGTTTGCGGGGCTTGGGCGCCTACGCGAGCTTCTTGACGAAACACCTGAGGGATCATGGACACAGAGACACACGAGCTGATCGCCGCCTACGCACTGGACGCTCTCGATGACGCGGATCGCGTCATCGTCGAAGAGCTGCTCATCTCGTCGGAGGAGGCGCGCGAGGAGCTGCGCTCGTTCTCCGAGGTCGCTGCGGCGATCGCAGTAGGCGCCACCGGGCCCGAGCCGCGGGCGGAACTGCGCGATCGCATCATCGAGAGCGCGCGGGCCGAGCGACAGGTCGTCGTACCCCTTGCCCGGCCCGCAAGCCGGGCGCGCCTAGCACCGATTCTTGTCGGTGCGACCGCGATTGCGGCAACCGTTGCCCTCGCGCTCGGACTGTGGGGAGTCTCACTCTCGAACGATCTGCGCAACACACGTGCGACGCTCGATCACGAGCGGACGGTAGGCAGCGTGCTCTCGGATCCAGCCGCCCGAACAATCGGCCTCGTAAGCAAAGGCGGAAAGCTCGTGATCGATGATCGCGGGCAGGCGGTGCTCATCGTCGAAAGCCTCGAAGCCGCACCAGCAGGAAAGGCGTACCAAGTCTGGGTCGTCGAGGATGGCGCCGCAACGGCGGCCGGGCAGTTCTCCGGTGGCTCCGGCCGGGCGGTCGTCCCCGTCGAGGTGCCCGTCACTACGGGAAGCCTCGTGGCGGTTACCGTCGAGGATGCGGCTGGCGTCGATCGGCCGACGACGACGCCTGTCGTCACGTCAACGCCCGCCTAGCGCCCAACAATCCAGTTCTCACGTCAGGCGCACGATGTGTGCTGATCCGACGGCGCGATTGAACCCGGGGGTCGGTGTCGAAACCGGCACAAAGTTGACACATAAGCGCGCCGGTGGTGAACGTACACTTGTTCGTGTGACCGATCTCCACACACCGCTGCGCGAGCTGTTCGGCTTTGACGAGTTTCGCCCTGGTCAGGAGGAGGTCGTGAGGGCAGCAGTCGCCGGGCAAGACCTGCTGGCGCTCATGCCGACCGGGTCGGGTAAGTCGCTCACCTACCAGCTTGCGGCGATGCTCCGGCCCGCGCCGACCCTTGTCCTCTCCCCATTGATCGCGCTCATGAAGGATCAGGTCGACAAGCTTCCTCCTCAGATCGCCTCGGTGGCGACGTTCGTCAACTCGTCGCTCGACTCGTCGGAGACCGCCGAGCGGATCGATGCGGTCCGCGACGGACGCGCCCGTCTGCTCTACGCCGCCCCCGAGCGGCTCCGGCAGCGAAGGTTCGTTGAGATGTTGAAGTCGGTTGGCGTTGGCCTCGTCGTGATCGACGAGGTGCACTGCGTCAGCATGTGGGGACACGACTTCCGCCCCGACTATCTGTTCATCCGCCGTGCGCTCGACCTGCTTGGCGCTCCAAGCGTGCTGGGCATGACCGCGACGGCGACACCTCGTACCGCGGACGAGATCGCCATTGCGCTCGGTCGCACGCTTGAGGTCGTGCGGACGTCGGTCGTTCGCCCGAACCTCCGGTACGACATCGAGCACGTCACGAACCAGAACGATCGACTCGAGCTTCTCATTGAGCGATTGCAGCGACTCGAGGGAGGCAGCGCGATTGTCTACGCGCGCTCACGGCGCTCGTGCGAGGAGATCGCCCGGGCACTTCAGAGCCACGGACTCAATCTTGATCACTATCACGCTGGAATGACTGCAAGTGAACGGACTCGGGTTCAGGATGACTTCATCCACGGTCGCGTCCAGGGAGTCGTCGCGACCACCGCGTTCGGCATGGGAATCGATAAGCCCGACGTTCGGCTCGTCTGCCTGGTCAACTTCCCCGACTCACTCGAAAGCTATGTGCAGATGGTAGGTAGAGCAGGACGCGACGGCGAACCGAGCGACACGCTTCTTCTCGCGAGCCCGAGCGACGCGACCGCCCTCCGTCGATTCTCGACCGAGTCACTCCCCACCGCTCCCGCGCTACGAAAGGTGTTTCGCGCCCTCCGCGACCGCGACGGTACGGCAACGCCGGAGGTACTCGTCGATGCGTGCGGGGATGAGCACGATCCGCGGGTCATTGTCGGGATGCTCGAGCAGGCCGGTCTGGTTAGTCGAGGGTTCGACGCTGGTCGGGCAATGCAGGTGGAGTTCCCACCACCACCCTCCGACGCGGTTGGCGCAGTCGATGAATTGCTCGAGCGCTACCGCACCGAGGCTGTGGCACGGTGCGAGAGAATCATCGCGTTTGCGAGCTCGCGCGAGTGCCGCCACGCAGATGTCGCTCGACACTTCGGTGAGTCACCAGTAGCCGGGTCGTGCCATGCCTGTGACGTGTGCGCACCGCGCGGCGGCAGTCGCAAGGCGCACCGCGTGACGGGTGCGCTGCCCACCGACATCGCAGGATCGATCATGGCAGCCGTTCGCAACCTCACCTGGCCCGTTGGTCGAAAGAGTCTCGTTGCGATGCTTCGTGGCTCGGTCTCCGCACCCAAGTCGACACGACGAGGCGGGGCATTCGGATCGCTGGCAGGCGCCTCGGAGGCCGACGTAAAGCGCTGGATCGCCGCGCTCGAACACGCCGGAGCACTTGAGCTCGTCGAGACCGACGACGGCTTTAGCGTCCTGCACGCCAATCCGCTGGCCTCGCTCCCGCAGCTCGGCTCAGGCGGCCGGTCGAGCACGGCCAAAGCCGCAAACGGTGATCCGACCTTCGAACGCCTCCGGAGCTGGCGGGCTGACCGTTCACGAGCAGACGGTGTTCCTGCATACGTCGTGCTGCACGACGCAACATTGCGGGAACTCGCCGTCGCCCGACCAAGAAGCGAGAGCGAGCTCGCGGCCGTAAAGGGGCTCGGGCCGGCGAAGGTCGAACGCTACGGCGAAGCGATCCTCGCCGTCCTCGGCACGGGATAGCTTCCAGGATCCGGCTTTGCTCGCGCTCCCCGGTACAATCCGGAGCGCTTTGCAGCTTCGCCGACGCACGAAGGCTGCCGCCAACGGGCGGCGCCGGATCCGGAAGTTGCGGCTGCTGGCGCTGCTCTCGATTCTCTTCGCGCTCGCTGCCGCCTCGTTCACGTTCGGTCTGGTCATCGCAGTGGCGGCCGAGATCGAGACGCTCGACCCGACAAATCGCCGCGGCGACGTCGACAGCGTGATCTACGCAGCGCCCCGGCCAGGCTCAACCGAGAAACAGGTTCTCGTCACCCTCCGCGGCGACGAGAGTCGGGTTCTCGTCGGTTCGGACGAGATTGCCGACGTGATGAAGCAGGCGATTGTGGTCGTCGAGGACAAGCGGTTCTACGAGCACAACGGTGTTGACATGAGGGGTATCTCACGTGCGCTGTGGGAGGACATCCGTAGCCAGGGTGTCGTCGAGGGCGGCTCGACGATCACGCAGCAGTACGTGAAGAACGCGTATGCACGGAACGAGCAGACGATCGCACGAAAAGTGCGCGAGGCGGCCCTGGCCTGGCAGCTCGAACAGCGCTGGTCGAAAGACCGAATCCTCACCGCGTATCTCAACACGATCTACTTCGGGAACGGCGCCTATGGCGTTCAGAGAGCTGCTCAGACGTACTTCAAGAAGACCGCGAAGGAGTTGACGCTCGCCGAAGCCGCGCTCCTCGCCGGAATCCCCGTCGACCCGTCGCTCTACGACCCTGTCCAGCACCCCGTGGCTGCGAAAGCACGGCGTGACTACATTCTGGGGCTCCTCCACGACGAAGGCCGCATCACCGTCACATTGCGAAAGCGGGCCCGACACACCGCTCTCCCAAGTCCCGAGGATGTTCGGCTTCCTGGATCGCGAGGCTTGGCGAGGGCACCGTACTTCGTCAACTACGTCAAGGACCAGCTGGTCGCGAAGTTTGGCGCCGAACGGGTCTTTGGAGGTGGGCTCGCTGTCACCACCACCATCGATCTTGCACTTCAGGAGAAGGCGTCAGCGGCGATTCGTGCTGTCCTCACGAACCCGGAAGGCCCTGCGGCGGCTCTGGTCGCGATCGACCCCCGCGACGGCTCAGTGCGCGCGATGGTTGGAGGCACGAACTTCCGTAAGAGTCAGTTCAACCTCGCAACGCAGGCGGAACGACAGCCCGGATCGTCGTTCAAGCCCATCGTGCTCGCCACCGCGTTGCGCCAGGGGGTCGCGCCGCAGACCCGATTCGACTCGAAGCCTGTTGACATCGACGCAGGCGATCGAATCTGGCACGTCACAAACTACGAAGGCGCCTATCTCGGTGAGGCCGACCTCGCTCGCGCAATGATCTCCTCGGACAATTCGGTGTACGCCCAGCTCACGAGCTTCGTCGGCCCTGCAGCCATCGTGAAGACTGCTCACGATCTTGGGATCCATAGCGAGCTTCCCGCCTACTTCTCGATCGGACTCGGCGCGGTAGCCGTCAATCCACTGGACATGACCCGCGCATACGCAACGATTGCGAACAGTGGCGAACGGGTCGACGGGTCGCTGATGGGCGACCGTGCGCGCGTGGTCGAGGAAGTGACGTTTCGTAAGAGCGGCAGGACACGGACCAACGATCCGCAACCGGTCGCTGCGCTCGCACCGGGAGAAGCACAGACAATCACACGCATTCTCAAGGACGTTGTGGCGAGGGGTACCGGGCGCCGGGCACAGCTCGTCGGGCACAGCGAGGCGGGCAAGACCGGCACGACAGACAACTACGGAGACGCCTGGTTCGTGGGATATACACCGGAGCTTGTCGTTGCCGTGTGGGTCGGCTATCCCAACGAGCTTCGGCCGATGCTCACGGAGTTTCACGGCCAGCCCGTCGCCGGCTCGACGCTCCCGGCGGTGATCTGGAAGGAGTTCATGACGAACGCGCTCACCGAGGCCGAGACGACACCCCTCGACGAGGGCAGTCCGCTGCCATACGAGGAACGGCGGGTTGTGCGCCGCGACGGGAGCTGGAAGCTCGATAACGGAGTGTGTCCCGGGACCCGCCTCGTCGCCTACATCGGCGGCCGGGCACCGACCGAGACGGCAACCTGCTACTCGAACGAGGTCTCCGTTCCACTTGTCATTGGACAGCCGCTCAGCTCTGCACGACGACAGCTTGCGGCAGTTCCGCTCACAGCCAACGTGATTTTGATCCCCGCGAAGGCGGGCCAGCGGCCAGGGCGGGTTATGAACCAGGAGCCGCGAAACGGCTTTGCCTCAGGAGGATCCGCGATCCAGCTCTACGTCTCGCATCCGGAGTACGGTCTCCTTCCGAACCTCGTAGGCTCAACGCTCGCCGACGCACGGACCCAGTTGAAGAAGCTCCGGCTCCGCGTCCGGGTCGTGAAGGGTGACGGGTCGAAGGGAACCGTTCTCGAGCAGAGCCTCCCACCCGGGGTCGCAGTCAAGCCTGGCTTGAAGATCAATCTGCTCGTAGGTCGCGGGTAACCTCGCCGACGATGGCGCGTATCTACCTCTCCCCTCCTCACGCGTCCGGTCGCGAGTTGGAGCTCGTGGCCGACGCAATCTCGTCGAACTGGATCGCGCCACTCGGGCCGCACGTCGATGCATTTGAGCAGGAGCTAGCCGCCTTTGCAGGGGTCGATCATGCGGTCGCATTGTCTAGCGGAACGGCTGCTCTCCACCTCGCGCTTGTCGTCCTCGGGATCGGTCGTGGCGACGAGGTTGCCTGCTCCTCTCTGACATTTTCGGCAAGCGCCAATGCGGTTGTCTACACCGGTGCAACGCCGTTCTTCGTCGATTGCGACGAAACCTGGACGCTCGATCCCGAGCTCCTTGATGCCGCGCTTACGGAGCGACCTCGCACGAAGGCAGTCATCGCCGTGGATCTTTACGGCGAGTGCTGCGACTACGAGGCCATCGCAAAGGTCTGTAAACAGCATGAGGTCGTTCTCGTACAGGACGCAGCCGAATCGCTCGGTGCCACCTACCGTGGCGCACCGGCCGGAGGCCAAGGAGCGCTTGCGGCGTTCTCCTTCAATGGGAACAAGATCATCACGACGAGCGGCGGCGGAATGTTGGTCTCGGACGACGGGGATCAGATTGAGCACGCCCGAAAACTCTCGACGCAGGCGAGGGAGCCTGCCCCGCACTACCAACATGTAGAGCTTGGTTTTAACTACCGACTGAGCAACGTCCTCGCCGCGTTGGGACGCGCACAGCTTGAGGTGTTGCCCGACCGCGTAGCAGCTCGCCGCCGGCTCCGGGATCGATATCGCGAGCAGCTCGGCACGCTTCCTGGCATCTCATTCATGCCGGAGTCTCCCGAGACCCAGGGCAACGCCTGGCTCACCTGCGCCGTGGTCAGTCCCGCTGCGTTCGGCGCCGACCGCGAGGCGATCCGCCTTGCGCTCGAGGCCGAAGACATCGAGTCTCGGCCTCTCTGGAAACCAATGCATCTACAGCCGTACTACGCCGATCACGCCGTATACGGCGGCGACGTGTCAGCAGCCCTCTTTGCCGACGGGCTCTGCCTGCCGTCCGGCTCGGCGCTCAGCCAGGACGACCAGGATCGCGTGATCACGATTATCCGCGGCTGCGCAGACTCCAGCCTCCAACTCTGACTACGCGGTCGCGGCCGCCATCTGAACCACGTCGAGCCAGTGGCTCCAACGGTCGTTGCGCCCGTTCACCGTGTCGAGGTAGTGCTTCTGAATCTCGAGGGTGATCGGACCGACACCGAGCTCGATGTCGTCGACTGCGCGCACCGGGGTGACCTCTGCGGCGGTACCTGTCATCCACACCTCGTCGGCGAGCATGAGATCAGTGCGGATGAGATCGGCTTCTTCGACCACGTAGCCGAGGTCATTCGCGATCTCGATCACCGTCTCACGCGTGATTCCCGCCAGGATGGAGGTCGCGAGCGGCGGGGTGAAGATCTTGCCGTTCTTGACGACGAAGATGTTCTCTCCCGGACCGTCGGCGATCATTCCCTGATCGGTAAGCATGATTGCCTCGTCGTACCCACCCCGCCGCGCCTCGGTCGTCGCGAGCATCGAGTTGAGGTAGACCCCCGTTGCCTTAGCGGCGTGGGGAATCACATTAGGACCGATGCGCGTCCAGCTCGAGATCTTCGCCGTGATCCCCTTCACCAACGCATCCTCGCCGAGGTACGCGCCCCACGGCCAGTTCATGATCACTGTCTCGACCGGATTTCCCTGCGTCGAGACACCCAGCTGCCCGAAGCCGTAGAACGCTATCGGTCGGATGTAGCTCGAGGCGAGGCCATTGGCACGAATGAGATCGTGCGTCGCGTCCCGGAGCGCATCGACCCCATGCGGAATATCCATGTAGAGGAGTCGCGCGGAGTCATGGAGACGGCGCATGTGGTCCTCTAGCCGAAAGACAGCAGGCCCGCGCGGCGTCTCATAACAGCGGATGCCTTCGAAGACACCTGACCCGTAGTGGAGACCGTGCACTCCGACATGAACCGTGGCGTCCGCCCAGTCGACGAGCTCGCCGTTCATCCATATCTTCGCGGTCTCCTGCATTTGGATCCTCCGTTCGCGGCTTGTGGTCAGCGTATTATGCGGATTCGAGGACGATGTCTTCGATCCGACTGCGACTCAGGCGTACGAGCTCTTCGGGTGACAGCCGCACCAGGTGCCGGGGCGAACAGCTCCCGCCCAGACGAGCCGGTGGTGGAGTAGTCGTTGCTCGACGAGCACCTCAGCGATGGCGGGCAATGGAAACGGTGCCACCGCGCCCGGATCGAACCCCGTGACCTCGAGCACCACCTCG
>JANNQQ010000329.1:0-17760 GCA_031400835.1 Actinomycetes bacterium
CTCGCTGGATCGATAATCGCGGCATAGGGCTTGAGCTGCGCACCCGAGCCAGTGATCAGTTCGCCGTACGTCCAGGTTGCGGCTGCCGCGACATCTGGAACGCTGATCTTCTTCTGTGGCGCACCCTTGGCGAGCACCTCACCGTCGACGATTTCGAGGTCGGCGGGATCGATCTCGAGCTCCTTGCCAGCGATCTCGAGGATCTTCTCGCGCACCTTCACCGCTGCCTTCTCAGCCGCCTTGCCGGCCACGAACGTGGCGCGCGACGCAAAGGTGCCGGTGCAGACAGGGGATGAATCCGTGTTCGAGTTGTCGTACGTGATCCAGTCGTAGGGGACACCGATTGTCTCGGCAACGATCTGCGACTGGATCGTCTTCGACCCGTTCCCGATGTCCGAGGTGCCCGCGAACACATCGATGCGACCGTCGGGCTTCACCTTGATCCACGCCTGTGACGGGTCGCCGTTTTGGTTCATCCCTGTGGGGTACTCGATCGCCGCGATCCCGCGGCCGCTTTGAATCGCCATGACTAGTGGGCCTCCGGATTGCCGAGTTGGCCGACGAGGTGCTCTGGGAGCAGATCGCCCGCGCGCTGGTCGCGCGTCATCCCTGCGTAGTCGGCCGCGAGGTCAACGCCCATTCCCTGCGCGAGCGCCTTGACGACGGGGACGGTCGACGGGTCGGTGTACGCGATCCTGTTCGGTGAAGTATCGCCGATGCGGTTCGCGTTCTTCAGCCGCACCTCGTACGGGTCGAGGTTGAGCTCCTTCGCGATCCGGCTCAGGTGCGTCTCGGTTGCGAATGAGACAGAGGTGACGCCGAAACCGCGCATCGCGGTCGTCGGGACGCGGTTCGTAAACACGACGTACCCGTCGAACTCAAGGTTCGGGATGGTGTAAGCACCGGTGTGGTGGAAAGAGTGCTTCGTGAGCCCGTAGGGCGAGAATCGTGCATACGCGCCCGAGTCGTGGAGCGTGAGCATCTTGCGCCCGAGAATCCACCCGTCCTTCGTGACAGCATCGGCGATCTCGATGTGCCACGGAGCGCGCGTTGAGGAGCAGAGGAACTCTTCCTCGCGCGTCCAGCGCCACTTGACCGGCCGTCCCGATTTCTGGGCGAGCAACGCACAGATGGTCTCAGTGGCCGTATCAACCTTGCCGCCAAACCCACCGCCGACCGTGCCGCCGACGACCTTGAGCTTGTTGAGTGGCACTTGAAGGTGGGCCGCAACGACGCCCATGGAAAAGTAGAGCGCCTGGGTGCAGGAGTAGATGGTCAGCCGCCCGCTCGCTTCCGGGACGACAAGAGACACCTGCGTCTCCAGTGGCACGTGCTCGATCGCTGCGGGTCGGTAGACACCCTGGACGATGAGGTCGGCCTGGTCGAACGCCACCTCGATCGATCCCTTGCGGATCTGCCGGCGATCCATCTCACCTTCGAAGTGCGGATACCAGTTACCCCACTGGTGGATCGTCGGAGCGTCGGGCTCGAACGCGCGGCGGACATCAAACAGCGGTGGGAGCTCCTCAAGTGTGAGCTCGATCGCAGCGACGGCTGCCATCGCGGTGTCTTCGTCCTCGGCAGCGACGACCGCGATCGGCTGGCCCTTGTAGCGCACCTCATCCTTTGCGAGGAGCGGCTCGTCGGCGGGGATTCCGAGCGCGGAGAGATGTCCGTACTCGAGCAGCGGAACATCCTTCCATGTGATCACTGCCTTGACGCCGGGCATCGCCTCGGCCTTCGAGGTGTCAATGCCCGTGATCTTTGCGCGGTGCGACGGCGAGCGGAGCGCCTTGGCGGTGAGCGTTCCGTACGCACGGACGTCGTCGACGAAGATCGTACGCCCCGTGACGTGCTCGATCCCGTCGTAGCGGGGAAGTCTTGCGCCGACTGCCTTCATTGCGCACCTCCGATGTTGGTCATGCTCGCGCCAGCAGCGGTGACAGTGAGGTCGAACGAGCCACCCCGCGCAGCTGCTGCGACTGCGTCGATGATCTTCACGTATCCCGTGCAGCGACACACGTGCCCTGCAAGAGCCTCACCGATCGCGTCGGGGTCGTCAGTCCCACCGCCTTCGAGATAGGCGTGCGCGGCAATGAGCATTCCCGATGTGCAGAAGCCGCACTGCGCTGCGTAGTGATGCGTGAAGGCCTGCTGGATCGGGGCCAGTACTTCAGGCGTGCCAAGTCCTTCGACGGTCGTGATCTCACTGCCGTCCACCGCTGCGATTGGCGTGAGGCAGGCCCGCCGTGGGCTTCCGTCGATGAGAACGGTGCACGCTCCGCAGCCGCCCTGCTCGCAGCCGGCCTTTGGACTCGTGATTCCCAGCTCCTCGCGGAGAACATCGAGCAGCGTTGTCAGTGGAGCACTCCCGATGGTGTGACCGACGCCGTTGACGGTGAGGTTCATGCTTCCCCCTGAAGCTGAGTGAGCGCGCGAGTGACGAGGGTGGGAAGGATCTTGCCGCGATACCACGCAGATGCGAGGGCGTCGTCGCGCGGTGAGACGTCGGCATTCGCTGCGGCACCGGCAGCGGCTGGGTCGTGGGCAAGCGCTTCCGCCGACGTGAGGCGGAGGCCATGAGCTCCCGCTCCCGTAACCGCGATCCGCGTCGATCCGTCGGCGTGGCGGGCTGCTGAGACGGCAAGCGCCGTGTAGTCGTGTGCGTGTGGCCGCTCGTACGCGACGAAGGCGCCTGTGACAGGCTCGTCGTAGGAGATCGCGAGCACGAGTCGTGACCCGCGTTTCGGGAGGAACTCATCGAGTGACTCCTCGGTCGTGCCGTCGGCTCCTGCGGAGCGGACAGTTGCACCGACCGCGAGGAGCGCACCCTGGAGGTCACCGCGCGGCACCTCAGCCCCTTCGCCTGCGCAGAGGTTTCCGCCGAGCGTGGCCTGGCTGCGGACCTCGCCGTCGGCGATACCGGCGGCGCATGGCCCTACCGGTGCGGCGAAGTCGACAAGCGCTGAGATGGGCGTCGTCGCGCCGATCGTGACGCGCCCGCCCTCACGGCTGATGGTGTCAAGTCCTGCGTTGCCCAACATGAGCGTCTTTGACGGCGTCCGGCTCCCGCTCGTCAGCTCAGGGATGACGATGGTGCCTCCACCGATCACCGTGATATTCGATCCGTCACCGAAGAGGGCGACAGCGTCGTCACCCGAAAGCGGGGACAGAACCTCCGTGGCTTGGGTCATTGGCATTCCTTCACTCGTGAACGACGTCGATGCGAGTCTAACCCGGTCTGGCCAAAGAATCGATTATCGGTTACAGCCCGCGCGTATTGCGCGTTGGACATCACGACTGTTGTTGACCTGCGATGCCCCAGTGCTTTGGGTCGACGCCCGTGATGACGACCTGAATGTGCTCCTTCGCGGCTCCACTCGACTCGGCGAGAGCATCGGTGAGTGCGGTGATCATCTTGGGCACGGACTCCTCGGTGACGCGACGGTCGTACAGCTTGACCTCGATGACTGGCATCGCTCGTCCTCCTTCGTCGATTTGAGTCGAGAGTGTTACACAGATGTAACATTGGTGCGAATGGTACGTACGTCGGTTCAGGAACGCGTAGTCGAAGGTGCCGAACGGGCAGTCTCGCGCTTTGGCTGGCAGGCGGCAACCCTTGAGCGGATCGCCGCCGAGGCGGGACTTTCCAGGATGACGCTGCACCGGCATGGACTGGGTCGCGAAGAGATCTTTGCGCTTCTCGGCGACGCGTATGAGTGGGACTTCCGCGAGGCGCTCACCGCGGCGTGCGAGCAACCGGGCACGGCTTCGGAGCGACTCAGTAGGGGCCTTCGGGCTGTTTGCGAGGTCAGCGAGCGGCATCTGGCCTTCCTCCGCGGTCTCGATGAGGAGGCGGACACCCGGCTCTTCCACGAACGCGGCGTTTCGCGCGCCGGTTACGTGGCCCCGATCGAGCGGGTCATCAGGGACGGCATCCGCGAGGAGGCGTTCCGGCGGGTTCCCGTTGGTCCCACAGCGACGTTGCTCGTCAACGCCACCGACCGTACGTATCGCCACATGCGTGCCGCCCATGAATGGACGCCCGCGCGGGCACGCTCGGCGATCGAGTTGCTCGTCCGGGGGCTGCAGCCTTCTCACATCTCGTAGGTATCCCCGAACAGGGGACACCGGCTGCGGCACGCGCGGCGAATGATGTCGATGTGAATCATGAAATGCATGGCGAGAATGGTGTGCCTCGGCCGGCGCTTCTCACCCGACACGCCCACGTCCTGCTTGAGCTGTCGCGGAATCCCGATACCCGGCTACGCGACCTTGCGTTGCGAACCGGGCTCACCGAGAGAACGGTTCACCGAATCGTCTCGGAGTTGGTGGCGGGTGGGTTCGTGACGCGAGAGCGCCGAGGTCGCCGGGTCTCGTACGCACTCGCAGAGATCGACGGTCTCGCGGAGGTGGCTGCGCTAGCGAGCCTGGGGCGGCAGGAGCCAACGCCTGGCGACGACACCCCAGTCGCTCGAATCGAGGCCGTCGAGGAGGCGTTGCGTGCGGCCGAGGCGCGGTTCCGGGACCTGGTCGAGCACATTCCGGCCGCCGTCTACGTTCAACAAGAGGGCGGGCCGCATCTGTACGCGAGCCCTCAGATCGAATCGATCACCGGGTACTCCGCGGAGGAGTGGGTGGCTAACCCGACCCTCTGGAGCGATGTGATCCACGTCCTCGACCGCGAACGCGTCACCGCTCTGGACGACCGAACCGGGATCTCACACGAACCGTTCGAGGCCGAGTATCGCGTTGTCCGACGCGATGGCGGCGTCTGCTGGGTCCACGATCGGTCGGTTCCGTCGCGCAACGAGCTGGGTGAGGTGACGATGTGGTTCGGAGTGGTCGTCGACGCAAGCGCGCGTCGCCATGCCGAGGACGAGCTCCAGCGCGTCGAGGAACTCCAGCGGATCATGATCGAGAACACCAGCGATCTCGTCACCCTGATCGACCGTGACGGAAACCACATGTACGTCTCGCCGTCGGCAGAGACGATGCTTGGCTACCGCTCCGACGAGCTGGTCGGGAAGAGCCTCGGCCTGCTTCATCCGGATGACGGCGACATCGGCCACGGCGCGCTCGATCTCGCGCTCAAGGGCACGAACTCCGTTGCGCGCTTCCGTCTCCGCCACCGCCAGGGAGACTGGATCACGCTCGAGGCGAGCCATATCGGGATTCGTGACGCAGCGGGCCTCCCAATGGTGCTCGTGGTGGCGCGCGACCTGACCGAGCGTGCCGCGCTCGAAGCCCAGTTGCGTCAGGCGGACAAGCTCGCCGCGGTAGGCCAGCTCGCAGGTGGCATCGCGCACGACTTCAACAACGTTCTGACGACGATCACGGGTGTTGCTGAGCTGTTGCTCGGCGAATCCGAGCCGCCGCCGGACTGGCGCGAGGACATCGAGGAGATTCGGGTCGCCTCCGAGCGGGCGGCGTCGCTTACCCGTCAGCTTCTCGCCTTTAGCCGCCGCCAGCTCCTACGCCCGCGCATCGTTGATCTCAACGAGCCCGTGCGTACTTCCGAGCGCATGCTCCGCCGGCTGATCGGCGAGGATGTCGAGCTCGACGTGAGCCTCGGTCACGAGGCGGCGCTGGTGCTCGTCGACCCCTCGCAGGTGGATCAGGTGCTCGTCAATCTCGTTCTCAATGCGCGTCAGGCAATGCCCACGGGCGGCAAGCTCGGAATCTCCACCGAGACCGTCGAGCTCGGGGTCGACGGCGCGTCGTCACGCGAGGTCGACGTCGCTGGGCGCTACGTGCGTCTCACCGTCACGGACACCGGTGAGGGCATGACCGCGACGACCTTGGCTCACGTCTTCGAGCCGTTCTACACGACGCGCGAGGGAGGGAGTGGGCTCGGACTTGCCACCGTCTACGGCATCGTGAAGCAGTCGGGCGGCCACACCGACATAGCGTCCCAGGTCGGGGTCGGTACGTCGATCTCGGTGTACCTCCCTGCGGTCGACGGAGAGCCTGAGCTGGTCAGGCAGTCCGCCGAGCCACCGAAGCGAGGAACCGAGACCCTTCTGCTCGTCGAGGATGAGATCGCGGTGAGGCGGCTCACCCGACGCGCGCTTGAACGGCATGGCTATCACGTGCTCGAAGCAGAGACGCCTCGCCACGCGCTCGAACTCGCTCTTTCGTTCCCCGGGGTGATCGACGTGGTCGTCTCCGACGTCGTGATGCCCGGCATGAATGGTCGCGAGCTCGTCGAGGAGCTCCGCATTCTCCGTCCCGGGACGCACGTGCTCTTTGTCTCAGGCTACGACGAGGGGGCCGTTCTCGGAACAGATCAGCTCCCGGACGACGTGTTGTTCCTTCCAAAGCCGTTCACCCCGTCGGCGCTGCACCAGAAGGTCCGCGAGGCAATCGACGTTTAGAGCCTCCAACACAATGAGCAGCGTGCCGTCTGGGCGCGCCGCTCGGGCACGCTGCTTCGTCCTCAGTCGCACCGATACGTCCCGTATCGCGCGCTCCCTGCGTCCTCGCATCGCACCCGACCATCACACCCAGCCAGCGCGAGGTCATTGTGATGGAGACTCTTAGCCTTCCCGTTGTCAGCGCCGACGACGCAGCCTGGTGCAGACACTCCCCGGCAGCACGCCTGCGAGGCTGTACCCTCAAACGGTGACCTTCAGCACGATCGATGAGCTCGAAGTTGCGCTCCGAGCGACCGACTACCTGCCGGATCGCGGCCTCTCGACCGCTCTCTTCCTTGCGACCACGCTCGAAAAGCCCCTGCTCCTCGAAGGCGAGGCAGGGGTCGGCAAGACGGAAGCGGCGAAGTCACTCGCAGCCGCTCTCGGCGCCAGGCTGATTCGTCTTCAGTGCTACGAGGGGCTCGACGTCGCCCATGCGGTCTACGAGTGGAACTACCCGCGCCAGCTCCTCCATATTCGCGCGGCGCAGGAAGGCACGGTGTCCGAGAGCGAGCTCTTCGGTGCTGAGTACCTCATCCGCCGCCCGCTGCTTGAGGCGATCGACAGCGACGAGCCAGTCGTCCTGCTGATCGATGAGATCGATCGTGCGGACGAGGAGTTCGAAGCGTTCCTGCTCGAGGTTCTCTCTGATTTTCAGATCACGATTCCCGAGCTTGGCACGATCACGGCGAAGCGTCGGCCGTACGTGATCCTCACCTCGAACCGGACGCGCGAGCTGCACGATGCGCTCAAACGGCGTGCGCTCTTCCACTGGATCGGTCACCCCTCGATCGAGCGTGAGATCGAGATCGTCCGCTTGCGGGTACCGGAGATCGCCGACCGGCTCGCGATAGAGGCCGCTACCTTCGTCCGCGAGCTACGCGGGCTCGATCTGTCGAAGCCGCCCGGGGTCGCGGAGACGATCGACTGGGCGATGGCGCTGAACGCCCTCGGTCGCCAGGAGCTAGACGCTGAGGTGGTCGAGCAGACATTGGGCTCGGTGCTGAAGTATCGCGAGGACATCGAGCAGGTTCGCGACGAGACGCTTCAGCGACTCGTCGACACTGCACGCGCTGCGTCGGCCGGGTAGGGAAGCACCTGTGGCGAGTGGCGACGCGATCACGCGGCACGTCGTCACCTTTGGGCGGGTGCTGCGCGAAGCAGGGCTTGAGATCGGCCCGGGCCGCGTCGCCGACGCGCTGCGCGCACTCGACGCTGTCGATCTCACACGGCAGTCGGACGTCTACTTCGCGCTGCGCCAGACCTTCGTCTCGCGCCGCGACGAGCTCGACCTCTTCGACCGGGCGTTCAGCGCGTGGTTTCTACGGTCACCCGTTCTCCCGCCGATGCGGCAGCGTACGGGCGCTGACCTCGTCAGCGTGGGGGAGGCGCCGGTCGACAGGCTGCGCGCCGCCGACACCGAGGAGGACGAGGCCGGAGACCCGCTCGAGCTGGGAGCGTCAGGGCACGAGTTGCTGCGCGACAAGGACTTCGCCGAGCTCACCGGTGAGGAGCTTCGCACGGTGCGACGCCTCATCCAGACGATCGCCCGTCAGAGGCCCAAGCGCGCCTCGCGTCGCCGCGTCGCCGACCCGAAGGGAGATCTTCTGGACATGCGGCGGCTCATTCGTAAGAGCTTGCGGACGGGCGGTGACCCGGTCGATCGGCCGTATCGCGCCCGCAAAGATGTCCCCCGCAAGCTTGTGGTGCTTTGCGACGTGTCGGGGTCGATGGACAGCTACGCACGGGCGCTCCTGCTCTTTCTCCACGCGGTTGTCGGCACGGGCCGCAGCGTTGAGGCCTTTGCCTTTGGCACGAGGCTCTCCCGGCTTACACCGTCGCTCGCGACGCGCGACCCCGAAGCCGCGCTCGAGGCATGCACCGCGGCGGTGGTCGATTGGGGTAGCGGCACGCGAATCGGCGCGTCGCTCCGCGAGTTCAATGAGGTGTACGGCAAACGGGCGCTCTCGCGCGGCGCAGTGATCGTCATAGTCTCGGACGGCTGGGAGCGCGACGATCCCGACCTGGTTGGCCGCGAGATGGCGAAGCTCGCGCGCGCAGCGTACGCCGTGGTATGGGTGAATCCACTCAAGGGGAATCCGGCCTACCAGCCGCTCGCCGGAGGGATGCGCGCCGCGCTGCCCTCCATCGACCGGTTCCTCTCTGGTCATAATCTGAGAAGTCTTGAAGAACTGGCGGCGGTGCTCGCCGGCATCGAAAGGAGGCACGCAGCGTGAAGGAGATCCTGGACGAGGTCGGCAAGTGGCGCGCCGAAGGCGAGCAGGTAGTGGTCGCCACGGTCGTCGCAACGCGCCGTTCCGCTCCACGCCCGGTGGGGACAAGCCTTGCTGTGTCGGAGTCGGGGAAGATGTGCGGCTCGGTCTCGGGCGGCTGCGTCGAGTCGGACGTCTACGAGAATGCGCAGGAAGTGCTCGCGACCGGTGAGCCCAAGCTCCTGCACTACGGGATCACCGATGACATGGCGTGGAGCGTGGGCCTGCCGTGTGGCGGCGAGATCGACGTCTTCCTGGAGCTCGTCGAGTGAGTCTCGTCGCGCGACTCGCAGAGCTTCGCGCGAGCGGGGCGCGTGGTGTCCTCTTCACCGTCGTCGAAGGTGACGGAACCGGCGGCAAGGTTCTCGTTCTCGAGACAGGGGAGCGGGTCGGGGCTGGTGTCCCTGAGGAAGCGCTTGGTCAGTTCGACGAGCTTGTACGGCGCGGTCGCAACCGCCTCGTTGAGCTTGCCGACGGGACGCGCGTATTCTCGGAGTGGTACGGCCCACCGCCGCGCCTCGTCGTGTACGGCGCCGTCGACACCGCCGAGTCGCTCTGTCAGGGCGCCCGGATGCTCGGCTGGACGGCGATCGTCGCCGACGCGCGGGCGACGTTCCTTACACCCGAGCGCATTCCGTCAGCGCATCTCCTCGTTCCGAAGTGGCCGGTTGAGGCGTTCGCCGAGCTCTCACTCGACCACCAGACGGCGGTGATCGTGCTCACCCATGACGACAAGTTCGACGAGCCTGCGTTGATCGCCGCTCTCGACACGGAGGCCTTCTACATCGGCGCGCTCGGGTCACGCCGCAATCAGGAACGCAGGCGGGGGCGATTGCTCGAGGCGGGTGTAAGCGAGGAGAAGCTCGCGCGAATTCAGGGGCCTTGTGGCCTCGACATCGGTGCGGATACCCAGGCTGAGACGGCTCTGTCGATGCTGGCGGAGGTGTTGGCCGTGCGCGCGCAGCGAAGCGGCGGGCCGTTGCGAGACGCCAAGCAGCGGATTCATGTCGAGACGGGGTAGACGCAGGAAGCCTCTAGATGGCCCACGCCTTCCGCCCGACGTGCCACAGCTGAAACGGCAGCAGCGGCCACACTCCTAGTTCGCGCAATGAGGCCCGCATCGATCGCTCGGCGGGTGACACTGACGTCACCTTGATCCCCGTGTGCATGAGCAGCCACCGCATCGCGGCCTTCGCTCGCGGCGCGTGCCACGAGGAGGTCACGACCACGACCTCGCTTGCGCCCACGCGCAGGATGTCGTTGAGGGCGTTTGCGAGGTTCTCGACCGTCGTACGCGCGTTGGGGTCGACGACGATCTCGGCGGCTGCACCTCTCCACGCCGCCTTCATCAGCTCTGCCTCGGGGCGGCCGCCTCCGCTTCGGGCCCAGCCGGAGAGAACGAGCACATCGTCGGAGAGCACGATCTTGGCCGCTTTGTCGAGGCGAGCAGCGCAGATCGGATGGAGCTCGTCATGGCCACCGTTGGAGTAGCCGAGCACAACGACGACACGCGTCACGAGCGGCGGCGCCCAAGCCAGCGGAAGAACAAGAGTGTCCCGATCACGGTGAACACGAGCTTCACTGCCTTGCTGCCCTGGAGCTTCGAAGTGCCGCTTTGGCGCTCGCGCATGTGAACTGCGACCTCCTCAACGACAAGTTCCGCCTCCTTCAGCCGTAGCAACGCCTCAACCTCGGGTGCACCGCTCAGGTACGGATCGGCCATCACCTTCATCGCTTTCGCGTTGACCGCTGCCATCCCCGAGGTGGGGTCGTGGAACGGCCGACCGAGCCGCACGTGCATCGCCTTCTGTAGGAGACCGATTCCAAAGCGCCGCGAAGGGCTCGGTTTATAGCGGTCGTCGCTATAGCCGTGACCTTCGGCGAAGCGCGACCCGATCGCGGCGTCGCACGTGCCCGAGCGGACAAGCTCGAGTAGACGTGCGAGCTCGTTCGCAGGATGCTGGCCGTCGGCGTCTACGCGGCCGCAGTAGGCGTATCCGCGCTGCGACGCCTCGCGGTAGCCGGCTGCGATGCCGGCCCGCAGTCCACGGTTCTCTCCGAACGACAGCACATCCGCCCCGGCTGCCCGCGCCACCGCGGCCGTCGCGTCGGTCGAGCCATCATCGACGACGAGCACATCCGCATCAGGAAGCTCGGCCCGGAGCTCGTCGAGGACGGCGGGGAGGTTCAGCTCCTCGTTCCAGGCGGGGATGAAGATGATGGTGTCGCGTTTGGGCATGCGCAGGAAGCCTAGAGGCTAGTGCCAGTCCAGACTTCAGTCTGCACAGTGCCGCTTACACCCGCCACCGTGTTAGCGTCGCGGCAATCAGTTTCTGTCTACAAGATTCCCGTTCACGAAAGGAGACACGCCTTGTCGGGTATTGACGCCAAGTCGGATGCGATCTACGAGCTCGTCGAGGAAGGCTCGGCGGTGAGCCAGCTCGCGACGGGGTTCACCTTCACCGAGGGGCCTGTCTGGCATCCCACCGAGCAGGTCCTCTACTTCTCGGACATGCCGGCCGACATCCGACGGAAGGTTTCACTCGACGGCACCGTGACCGAGGTGCTGAACCCGGCGCGCAAGTGCAACGGGATGGTCCTCGACGCCGACCTCAACCTGCTGGTCTGCGAGCACGTCTCCAGCTCGCTCGTCCGCGAGCGCGCGGACGGCGTCAGCGAGACCCTCGCCTATCACTGGCAAGGCAAGTACCTGAACAGCCCAAACGACGTGACCGTGCGTTCCGACGGGACGATCTACTTCTCCGATCCCTGGTACGGGCGCTTCCCCGGTTTCGGGGTCGAGCGCGCCCGAGAGCTTGGGTGGCAGGGCGTCTTCCGAATCCCACCCGGTGGTGGTCAGGCAGAGCTTGACCTCGCCGTTGCGCAGGATGAGTTCGACATGCCGAACGGGCTCTGCTTCTCACCCGACGAGTCGCTGATGTACATCAACGACACCCCGCGCGCGCACATCAAGGTCTTCGACGTCAACGCGGACGGAACGCTCTCGAACGGGCGCATGTTCTTCGAGGGCGTCGGCACCGGCGTGATCGAGGAGGGCATTCCCGATGGGATGAAGTGCGACGAACGCGGCAACATTTGGGTGACCGGTCCGAGCGGCGTCTGGGTGATCTCGGCGGCCGGAGAGCATCTCGGCACCATCGGCGTCCCCGAGAACGTCGGCAACCACACCTGGGGCGGGCCTGACTGGCACACCCTGTTCATCCCGTCATGCACGTCCATGTACACCATCCGCACGCTCGTCGGCCCGCGCCGCGAGCCCTACATGCAGTAGCAGGAGGCGAAGATGTCTGACGATTTCACGCTCGATGCGGGCCGTTGCGCGCTGATCATTCAGGATCTCCAGAACGACGTCATCATCGATGGCGGCGCGTTCGCCGAGTCGGGCTCACCCCAGCACGCGAAGGATCAGAACGTGGTCGCGAACGTTGCGCGCCTCGCCGACGTGTGTCGCTCCAAGGGGATCCCCGTGATTCACGTCTACTACATCGTCGAGCCGGGGGCACCCGGTCTCAAGCTCAACGCTCCACTCTTCAACGGTGTAAAGGATCTCAACGCGCTCGTCCGTGGCACCTGGGGAGCCGCTGCGGCCGATGGCCTTGAGCCGAAGGACGGCGACTTCATCGTCGAGAAGATGCGCATGTCGGGATGGCAGGGAACGCGCCTCGAGAACATCCTCGAGGGCACGGATCGCGACACGATCATCATCACGGGCGCGTGGACGAACATGTCCATCGAGCACACCGCACGCACAGGTGCCGACAAGGGCTACGCGATGGTTGTTCCGGAGAATGCGTGCTCGACGATGAACGCCGAGTGGCACAACGCGTCGATCAACTTCGCGCTTCAGAACGTGAGCATCGTTACGGACGTGGATGCTGTTGTCGCTGCGTTGGCCTGATGTTCTTGAGGAGCATCGGGCCTAGGGTGCTCGGGTGAAGACGCGGGCGGCGGTCTTTCACGCTCCCGGGGTGCCGTTCGAGGTCACCGAGATCGACCTCGACGAGCCGGGGGCCGGCGACGTTGTCGTGCGGATGGCGGCGGTTGGGGTGTGCGGCACCGACCTTCACAGCATCAAAGGCGAGTGGTCACGGCCCACTCCCGTCGTGCTTGGACACGAGGGCGCTGGCGTCGTTGAGTGGGTGGGAGCAGACGTTTCGGCTCTTGCAGTTGGGGACGAGGTCGTCCTTTCGTGGGCGCCGGGCTGCGGAGCGTGCTCGGACTGTGTGGCTGGCCGGCCCGCGCGTTGTCCTGCCTACAACAAGGCGATCGCGGCCTCGTCGCTTCCCTCCGGACGCACAGGACTTTCGCTGCGTGGCGAAACGCTCTATCGCGGCACCGCGACCGGTTGCATGGCCGAGCTCGTCGTGGTGTCCGCGCGCGCCGCGCTTCCAATTGGTCTCGGGATTCCGCTTGAGCAGGCGGCGCTTCTTGGGTGCGCAGCCCTCACGGGAGTCGGTGCGGCGCTCTTCTCGGCGAACGTGACTGCGGGCTCGAGCGTGCTCGTCGTCGGCGCGGGTGGGGTAGGGCAGTTTGTTGTCCAGGGAGCACGGATCGCGGGAGCCGGGATCATCGTCGCGGTCGATCCATCGGAGGCACGGCGCGAGCAGGCACGCGGGCTCGGAGCAACCCACGCCGCGCATCCGGATGGGCTCCAGGAGCTGCTAGGAGACGTTGCGCCAGAAGGAGTCAACTTCGCCTTTGACGCGGTAGGCGATCCCGACACCACCGCCTTCGCGATGCGATTTGCTGCGAGCGGATCGACCACGGTTATCGTCGGTCTCCCTGCCGCTGGCCGTCGGCTCGATCTCGATCCGGTCGATCTGATCCGCAAGGAGAAGTTCCTCACCGGGTGTCTCTACGGCTCCGAGGATCCTGCCGTTGCGCTGCCGATCCTGCTCGACCACGTGCGGACGGGAAGGCTCGTGCTTGCCCCCCTGCTCGGAACCGTGTACCCGCTCGACGAGGTCGACGCAGCCATCGCGGAGAGTCTCCGCGGGCAGGGTGGCCGCGTCATGCTGCGCCCCTGAGCTGCGTCTCCCTAGCCTCGTGGAAGGCCAGCCGAAAGCGCCTCGACGATCTCCTCCTGGAGCCAGCTGAGCCAGTGGTACAGGTGATGTCGCGGAAGGTTGGGGTCGGCCGGATCGAGCTCGGTCACGTAGGTCTCGTCGTTGATGTCGAGTTGCGTGCCCAGGGTGAGGCGAAGGCTCTCGATCGCTCCGAGCCACGATTCAAGCTCGTCCTCCGTGAGCCGACTCTCGTGTGCCGTTCGTTCGAGCTCATTGAGTGCCGCTCGCTTACCGTCCTCGAGGCCCTTCCCAACGAGCGAGTGGTACTCGACGTTCATGGCGACATCGTCGGCGAACGCGGGTGGGAACAGGCGGTAGAGCGAGGGATCGTCCTCGTCGAGGGCCTCCGCGAGCTGAGCCGGCAGAGCGGCGAGCACCTCGCGCTCAGCGTCGTGTAGCTGCACGCGGTACGTACCGTCGCGCTCGCGCCGCACGCCGCGCTTCATCTGCTCCTCTCGTGGTCGGGCATGCACCGAACGCTACGGCACGCGACAATGCGCGTGTGGGGATCTCCTTCACCGAAGCTCCCGTCGAGACAGTCGAGCCCGACCTCGACGAGGTCCCGAACCACGACCATCCGTGGGTCGTCATCGTCTGGAACGATCCGATCAACCTCATGTCCTACGTCACGCTGGTTCTCCGCAAGCTCTTCGGGTACTCGCAGGCGAAGGCGACCAAGCTCATGCTCCAGGTGCACAACGACGGAAAAGCTGTCGTCTCATCAGGCACACGCGAGAAAGCCGAGCACGATGTCGCCATGCTCCACGCGAATGGCCTGTGGGCGACAATGACCCAGGACGCCTGACGCTCGGGCATAGGCAGTTCGGCCCTAGGCCGAAATGCCCATCATTCGAATGGCCAGATCGGCCTGATCTCGACGCAGCCGAACTGTGCCATTGGGTGCTTGGAGGCAACGGTGATCGCCTGGTCGAGGTCGGTGCACTCGATGACGTCGAAGCCGCCGATCCGCTCCTTCGTCTCAGCGAAGGGACCGTCAGTGACGACGACCTTCCCGCGCCGCCGTCGCACCGTCTTCGCGTGCTGCTGGGGCTGGAGCCGGTTGCCGTGAATGTGGACACCCAAGCTCGTCACCTCGTCGAACCACTCTTCAATCTTGTCGTCCTTGGGCCTGTACTCCTCGCCGCTTGGGTCGTTGCAAATGAGCAACAGGAACTCCATGAGCATCTCCTTCGTTTCGACGGGTCGTACACCAACGAGCGAAGCGGCGAGACATCGACATCAGCGTCGTGCCGCTTCGAAATGATTCGCGCGCTCGTAGTGGCTCCTCGCTGGCGCGGGGGACGGGGATGAGAGCAGGGGTGGTGCCGATGAGCAGCCGGTGATGCATTTTGCCTCCTCGGGGGAACATCCGCTCACCGAACGAGCAAGCTTCCACCGAATCGACAAAACGCGCACCCCCGATCCCCTGGCATGCCCGGTCACTCGAATGAGGGATTGCCTCCCTCTGGCGGGGGATAACGATGAGTGCATGGACGCTCGCTTGCTGTCAGCAGCCATCTTCACGGTGTTCGCGCTGGTCGCGATGGGGCCGGCTAGAGCAGCCACCACCGCTCCGGACACGGCTGCGCTAACGCCAGCACAGGTGATCAAGCGCTTCGAGACCGCCACCGGTCGGAAGCTCGCTGCTGATGCGCGTTCAGCCCGGGCCGGTCACTACACCGCATTGCGTCTCGCCAAGTCGGTCACGAATATCGCGCTGTACGGCGACTTCACCATCTGGGTCGTCGCGCCGGGTGCGCTTGAGGCAGACAGCAAGCAGCTGCTGACGAATGCTCACACGGGCGCGCTCGGAACACCAGGCGCAGCTGGGATCTACTGGGAGCAAGGCAGCTCTCTCGGCGGACAGGCGTACTGGCTCGGGAAGAAGCGCTACGGCGCCAACCTCGTCCTCTGGCACTACGGCACCGCAGCGAAGGTCGATCCGGCCTTCAAGCGGCTCCACAAGGTGCTGCTCGGCAAGGTGCTCGCGGGCTCGTAGGCGCCTACGACGACGCCTTCGCGAGGAAATCCTCGCGCACAGGTGAGAACACATCGAGCATGACGGCCCCGTCGGGGCCGGCGACGGCTGAGTGCTCAATTCCTCCGGGAAGTGCGACCGCGTCCATCGGCCCGAGCTCGTGCGGCTCACCGTCGACGACGAGAGTCAGCGACCCGTGCAGGACGACTCCAAGTTGCTCGTGGGGGTGGCTGTGCAGCGGGACGACCGCACCTGCCCCGCACTCCACGAGGTTCATCATCACGCCGACTCCGAAGAGCGGCCTTCCCGTCACACCCTCAGCGAGCGCGAACGGGTCGACCTCATCGAGTCGTAGGAAGGTCGGCTCCATGGGCCGACTCTACTACCGCGCTCTCGCGGTATCGTCAACTCATGGCTACGTTCGAGTCTGATCTCCTCTTCCGCCAGGCATTCGTCGACGGCCGTTGGATCGACGCCGACTCGGGAGCCACCTTTCCGGTGGTCAATCCCGCGAACGGCGGAGTCGTTGCAGAGGTGCCCCGACTCGGCGCAACCGAGACGCGTCGTGCGATCGAGGCGGCTCAACGGGCTCTGCCTGCCTGGAGGGCGCGCCCGGCCAGAGAGCGAGCCCGCATCCTCCGCCGGCTCGCCGAGCTCATGGACGAGCGGCGGCATGACCTTGCCGCGCTCATGGTCACCGAGCAGGGCAAGCCGCTGGCCGAGGCGCTCGCCGAGGTCGACTACGCGCTCTCGTTCTACGAGTGGTTCGGCGAGGAGGCGAAGCGACTCGACGGTCGGGTGATACCGGCAACCTGGCCCGACAAGCGCATCGTCGTCACCCGCGAGCCGATCGGCGTCACGGCTGGAATCACGCCCTGGAACTGTCCCGCGGCGATGCCGACGAGGAAGTCGGCGCCCGCGCTCGCGGTCGGCTGCACGATGGTGCTTAAGCCCGCTGAGCAGACGCCACTTACCGCCCTCGCGATCGCGGCGCTCGCGCACGAGGCGGGCATCCCCGACGGCGTGTTCTCGGTTGTCACCGGCGATGCGGAGGATGCCCCAGCGATCGGTGGCGAGATGACATCGAACCCGATCGTCCGCAAGCTCGGCTTTACCGGGTCGACCGAGGTGGGCAAGCTCCTCATGCGCCAGTGCGCGGGACAGGTGAAGAAGGTGTCGCTTGAGCTCGGTGGCAACGCTCCGTTCATCGTCTTCGACGACGCCGACCTCGAGATTGCCATCTCCGCAGCGATGATGTGCAAGTTCCGCAACTCAGGGCAGACCTGCATCTCCGCGAATCGCATGCTGGTGCAGGACGGCATCTACGACTCGTTCGTCGACCGCTTCACCGACGCGGTTGGCTCACTGAAGGTCGCCGATGGGTTCTCGGAGGGGGCTCAGGTCGGTCCGCTCATCGACGAGCCAGCGGTCGAGAAGGTCGAGCGGCACGTGGCGAATGCGCTTGAGGGCGGGGCGGAGCTCATCCGAGGAGGTGCGCGGATCGAGGGGCAGTTCTTCCAACCGTCGATCCTCACAGGCGTGACTCCGACGATGGAGATGGCCTGCGAGGAGACCTTCGGACCGGTCGCCGCGATCGCGCGGTTCGCGACCGAGGAGGAGGTCGTCTCGATCGCCAATGACACGCCATACGGGCTCGCCGCCTACTTCATGACGTCCGATCTCGGCCGCACCTGGCGGGTCGGTGAGGCGCTCGAGTACGGGATCCTGGGTGTGAACACGGGGCTCATCTCAACCGAGGTAGCGCCGTTCGGCGGCGTCAAGGAGTCCGGCATCGGCCGCGAAGGATCGTCGTTCGGAGTCGACGACTGGGTCGAGTTGAAGTACTGGGCAATAGGTGGCTTGGAGGCGTGAGTCGGGATGCCTGCCGGTGGCGTTCTTGCCTGCGGCAAGCCCGCCTATGACAGAGCTGGAACCACGGTGACAATGCTCGTCTAGGCAGTCTTGCCGCAGGCAAGAATGCCCCACACACTGCGGCTGAAAGTGAG
>JANNQQ010000330.1:0-3356 GCA_031400835.1 Actinomycetes bacterium
GGCGCAGTTCTGTTACGTGCCGATGTGAGCCCCAACCCGTGTCTGACACCGGTTCTGAGACAAGCTCCTGACACCGTCGAGCGCACGCCGAGCCGGTGCGGGCCGGCTGCGACCCCCAATCGATGTGCCGCGGTTACCGCGACGGCGACCGCGCGCGCCTACTCTTCCGCAGTGTCAACTCGCGGAATGGCATCACCTGTGCCGCGATCGCTCGCATTGGCGACCGATCTCGACGTGCTGCCCCAGAGCTGCGTGATCGAACGCAGAGCCGACTATCTCGTCATCACCTCGCCGAGCAACCCCACACACTTCTGGGGCAACTTCCTCGTCTTCGACGACGCTCCAGGTGAGGGAGATGGTCAACGGTGGGAGGCTCTCTTCGACTCCGAGTTCGAGGGCATCGACAGGATCGAGCATCGTGCCTTCGCGTGGGATCGCATCGATGGCGCGCCAGGGCGTGCGCACGAGGAGTTCGGGGGGCGCGGCTACGTCGTCGAGGAAAGCGTTGGGCTTGTCGCGAGCGCCGACGAGATCCGGCCTCACGCGCGCGAGAACCGCGACGTTGTCATCCGCCCGATCGACCCGTCAGCTGGCGCAGACGAGGCACTCTGGCAGGCCGTCTTGGAGCTCCAGACCGCGAATCGCGAGGACGGTCAGGAGGAGGAGAGCTACCTCGCCTTTAGTCGTGCCAGGCTCCGCGATCTCCGGGTGCTACTCAGCGCCGGACGCGGCAGGTGGTTTGTGGCCGTCGACGGGACCAGCGGCAACGTCGTCGCGAGCTGCGGCGTCGTTGTCTCGGATGGACGCGGACGATTCCAATCGGTCGACACGGCTGCTGCCTACCGGAGCCGTGGCATCTGCTCACGTCTCGTCGTCGAGGCGGCGCGCCTCTCGGCCGAGCACAACGGCGCGGAGCGATTCGTCATCGTCGCTGACATCGGTTATCACGCGCTCGGGCTCTACGAGTCGCTTGGTTTCAAGCGCGCAGAGCATGTGTTCGGGGCGTGCCTCTGGCCAGACTCGCCCGGGGTGAACGGAGGCTCGTGAGCGCTGCTCTCAAGGGCTCAACGGGCGTGTTGTAGTATGCTACGACGATGTTGACGGTTCCGGAAGCAGCCCGGCGAGTCGGACGCGATCCCGAGACGATCCGGCGCTGGATTCGCTCAGGCCGACTTCGGGCAACGAAGGTAGGAACACAGCACGTAATCGAGGAGGCCGACCTTGAGACGTCGGTAGCTAGCGACGAAACCCTGGTGCTCCCGGATGCGTGGCGCGCCACCCGGAGTGGTCAGCCGATGCCGAATGTCAACGACGCCATCGCGCGGTCGCGAGCCGGTCGTTGACGCTCGTAGTCGACGCCAGCATCGCCATACCCGCCTGCCTCTCGGAGGTGGGGTTCTCTCTGCTGAGCGGCCATGATCTCGTTGCGCCTGCCCTCCTTTGGTCTGAAACCCGCTCCGTCCTGCACGAGCTCGTTTGGCGGCGAGAGGTCACGGCCGTGGACGGAGCGGACGCACTTCACGCGCTTGGCGAGGCTCCGGTTCGCTGTGTCACCGACACCAGGCTCGGTGCCGAGGCGTGGAGAGTGGCCGACGAGCTTGGCTGGGCCAAGACCTACGACGCCGAATACGTCGCTCTTGCCCAACTCCTCAACTGCCGCGTCGTCACCCTCGACGGACGACTACGACGCGGAGCCGATCGACTTGGCATCGTTGTCACCGTCGACGAGCTCGATCGCTGAAGCGAGCGTGAGGTACGCGCAAGAAAAGCGGTCGCGAGCCGTGAACGAAGGACGGGCCGGATAGGGTGCACGTCATGTTCACCGACACCGAGCAGCCGGTCGGCCTCTATGGAGCACCGTACGACGTCGTCACGCAATAGGAGACGGGCAATGCTGATTGTCGGCGCACTCGTGCTCCTTGCCGGCGTCTACGGCGCGGTGTCGTGGGTCTTCTCCGCCAAGCTGATCGGCCAGCAGTTCACTCCGCTCGGCGAGGTCGGGCCGGCCGACGTCGGCCTCCCACCGCCGGAGGACATTACGGTGCCGGGAGACGATGTGACGCTCGCGGGCTGGTACTTCGCCAACCCGCGGGGGGCAGGCTGCGCGGTCGTGATGTTGCACGGATTCGGCGGCAGCAAGGAAGAGGTGCTCGCGCCGTCGCCGATCTTCTGGGGCCGCGGCTGCGACCTGTTGCTCTACGACGCGCGTGGTCACGGGCAAAGCTCGCGGGCGTTGCTCACGTACGGCGCTCACGAGCGGCAGGATTTGAGTCGAGTCGTCCAATGGCTGTCGAAGCGGAGCGACCTCCCCACGAGTCAGATTGGCCTGATCGGATGGTCATACGGTGCAGCGACCTCGATTCAGGCTGCGTCGGAGCTCGATGACCTCGCGTTCGTGATAGCCGACTCCTCCTACACGAGCCTCTCCGACATCGCACGGGAGCAGGCAGACAAGCAGTTTGGCGCCTGGGCCAAGGTCTTCGTCCCAGGAGCGCTGTTCGTGTCGGGCCTCCGGGCGCGCTTCGACCCCAGGGCCGCCGCGCCGGTCGACGCAATCCGCGACGTGCAATCGCCCGTGCTGCTCATCCACTCACGCCAAGACGGGTTTACGCCCGTCGAGCACTCCGAGCTCATCTTCGCCGAGGCAGACACGACCCGAACGCGCCTGGTGATCCCGGAGTGGGAGGCGCCACACGCACACTCGTTCACCAACGATCGCGTGGCCTACACGGCAATCGTCGACGACTTCCTCACGAGCTTCGCACCCGAGTTCGGAATCAGGCTCGAGCGTTGAGGACATCCACAGGTCAACCTACGCGCTGACGACCGCACCTGACATGGCCTCACGGAAGCTTCCGAGCGTATCGGCGAGCGCTTCGGTGAGCTCGTCGAGCATCTCCTCGTACTCCGCCAGCGGCCGCGAGAGCCGCTCCTCGACCGCGAGGTAGGCCTCGAGCAAGGCAGGATCGGCGTCGCGCATCACCGTCTCGCCGCGTCTGGTGAGGACGAGGAGATAGGAACGGCCGTCCTTCGGATGCGAGACCCGGCGGACGAGCCGGCGATCGACGAGCCGTTGGATGTTGTCCCGGAGGGTCGTGATCGGCACCCCAGAGGCGCGCGCGACCGTTGACGGGCTCACAGGTGCGTGGTCACGGACGTGCGTGAGCAGACCAAGGAGGTAGGCAGGAACCCCGATTGGCAGGAGTTGACGGTCGACCACCTGGCCGACGTACTGCGCGGTCGTTCCTGCCTTGAGGAAGAGCTGACGGTTGGCCATGTGTACGAGATCCTAGAGCGGCTTGCGGATAGTGCGCCAGCGCATTATATTTGTTGCGCCAACGCACTACATTGGGAGA
>JANNQQ010000331.1:0-6605 GCA_031400835.1 Actinomycetes bacterium
GGATCTACCTGGCTGTTCGGACAGATCAGACCCTTCCACGGCACAAGGGGATCTCGGTGCTCGTCTGTCCGATGACGACACCGGGAATCGAGGTACGTACCTTCGGCACTCTGGGTGGCGGGGTGCTCTGTGAGGTGTTTCTCGACCAGGTCGAGATCCCCGCGCGCTACCTCGTGGGTGAGCTGAACCGTGGCTGGGATGTGCTGATGTACACACTCGACTTCGAACGGGTGACGGCGGAGAAGATCGGTGGGTTCAGCTGGGTGGTGGACGAGCTCGAGAAGCGGCTGCGGGCAGTCGATCGTCTCAACACGCAGGCTGCGGCAACGATCGCGCGGCTCCGCGGTGAGCTTCAGGCAGCGAGACTCCTGTCGTTCCGCGCGGCTGACACCCTCGACCGAGGGCTCCCAGCGAGCGCCTCGTCGGCGATGGCGAAGCTCGCGGGCTCATCGCTTGCAAAGGCTGTTGCTAACGCCGCCGTCGATCTGCTTGGTCTTGAAGGGCTCGCCGATGGGCATGCGGAGGCAGCGATTCAGGGTCGTGCGGCCTCTCTGTATCGTGCCTCGGCCGGTTCGGGAATCGCAGGTGGAGCCGCCGACATTCAGCGACTGGTCATCGCCCGGCGCGGGCTGGGGCTTCGATGAGCCTTCTACGGGGCCTCCGCGTTGTCGAAGTGGCGCAGTACGTTGCAGCGCCACTCGCGGGCACCCTGCTGGCCGAGCTGGGCGCGGAGGTCATCAAGATCGAGCCTCCCACAGGCGACGCATACCGCGGCACCATGCCCGTTGCCCCAGGCGTGGGGCGGTTCTTCGTCCCACTGAACCGCGGCAAGAGATCGGTCGTGCTCGACCTCAAGTCGGAGCGCGGCAGGGAGGATTTGCGGACCCTGTTGGGGACTGCCGCAATCGTGATTCACAACTCGCCGCCCGTCCGAGCGGAATCGTTTGGTCTCGGCTGGGAGGAGCTTCATGCGGCGGTTCCAGCGCTCGTGATGGGCGTGGTGACGTCGTTTGGCCCCGAGGGCGAGCTTGCCGGTGCCCCGGCCTACGACCTCGTCGCACAGGCCCGCGCCGGTCTTCTCACTGCGCATGCCTCGCCCGGTGATTCCGTGCCGGTGCGGGCCGGAGGGATTCCCGTCGCCGACCTCACGGCGGGCTTCCTTCTCGTAGGTGGTGTCTTGGCGGCTCTGGTGCGGGCCAAGGAGGACGGTGTCGGCACGCGTATCGAGATCTCGCTGCTTGCAGCCGCGCTCGCGGCGCAGATTCAGGATCTCGTCTGGCTTCCAGGTGAAACCGGTCAAGGCGACCCGGTGGCAACGACGTCCGATCTCGCCGGTCGTGCTCAGGAGATCGCAGAGGGACTCGCAACGAACCCGTACTACCGCTGTTACGAGACGAGTGACGGCTTTCTCGCTGTCGCGTGTCTCAATCTCGCGCAGCGTCAGGCGTTTGCGAATCTCTTCGAGCTCGATGATCCGACGATCGAGGCACCCGACGTGATCCCCGACGATCCCGGGCTCGTCGAGCGAAAGCGCGCCATGACGAGAATGGTCGTGGAGCGGATGGCGCGGGAGGGGATAGCTGTGTGGCGTGATCGACTTGCACAGCTTGGCATTCCCGTCGGGCCAGTACAGGCGCGCGAACGGGTTTCGACCGATCCGCAGATCACGGCCAACGGGTTCCTCGCCAGGGTCGAGCAGCCGGGTCTCGGCCAGGTCATGATGCTTGGTCGCCTGTTTGGATTCGAGAGCTCTGGCGCGCCGCTCGGCCCGGCACCCGAGCTCGGCGCCGACACCGAAAGCGTGCTCGCCGAGGTCGGAGCTCGATGAGGTTCGTCGTCTCCACCGAGCACGCGCTGTTCGCCGAATCAGTGGTCGGCGCGATCAGCGGTTGGACGCCGGTACTCGAACCCGAGTTCGGAACCTGGTGGGATGAGCGCGACGACGGTCTTGCTGTTCGGCTTGCTGCGTCGGGCTGGGAGCACCTCTGGGAGGACGCCGACCTGCTTGGCCCCGCGGTTGCAGGCGCGATCGAGCTTGGTCGCGCCGTCGCGCCGCTCTGCCTCATCGATGACGCGACGCTGGGAGCGCCGCTGGCCGTCGGTGGGCGCGCGCGTCACGGTGGTGGCCGTGAGGTCGTCGCGGTTCCGGCCTCCGGTGGTCTCGTGCTCGCCGGGATCGACGGAGCCGAAACCGAAGCCACGTTCGATGGGACGGGCACGGTGCGCGTCGCGATAGGTGAAGGCACGTCACTCGAAGATGCGTCTGCTCGGTTGCAGGTCTGGGGCCTGGTGACGCTCGGCTATCTCGCCGGTCTCGCAGATGCTGCCGTCGCTGCAGCGCTCATCCACGTGACATCGCGCGAGCAGTTTGGCGCGCCGCTTGGTGCGCTCGCGGCGGTGCAGGGGCGACTTGCAGATGCAGCGCTGGCACGCGATGGCTTGCTGCTGGCAGCCTGGGCGGCGGCAGCTCCGGAAAGCGGCTTTCCTGCAGACGAACTCGCGTGGGCCGGGCCGGCGTGTCGCGAGGTAGCCGCGAACGTCATTCAGGTTCACGGTGGAATCGGCTTCGCACTCGAGGGCGGGGTGCATCGTTTCTTCCGTCGAGCGAAGACGGTGCAGGTGTGGACTGACGCGGTTCTGGCGCTGCGCTGAGTGTCCGTTTGAGGCTTGTCCGCCCCAGAGGCATGTGGGCGAGTTGGCACACATCTGGCACAAAGGACATCTATCGCCCCGCCCTCTTTGCCCCTAGCCTCGTGGTGTGCAGAGCAACGCAGTCCTTCTCGCCGAACAGGAGCCCGAGTACGGCGAGTACCTCGAGCGTCAGCTTCGAAACGACGGATACGCGGTATTCGAAGCGGGGTGGGATGCGCAGGCGCTCGACATGGTCGAGCGTGTGTCTCCCGATGTCGTCATCGCCGGCGAGCACGATCTCTGCCGCAAGATTCGGGCCGGTGAGCCGGGAAGAACCTGGGATCGAAACGTTCCTCTCATCGTTCTCACCGACGCATCGGCGACCGCGGTCGACCGCGTGCGTGCGCTTGAGAGTGGCGCTGACGATGTTGTCGAGCGACATCTGTATGTCGAGCTCCTCGCTCGCATACGAGCGCTCCTGCGACGCTCAACCCTCGGGTCGGCGGAGGTCATCGAGGCTTCTGGGATTACGGTCGATCGTCGAACACGCCAGGTCAGAGTCGGTGCAGTTCCGATTCTGCTGTCGCTGCGGGAGTACGAGCTCGCCGAGAAGCTCGCGAGCGATCCGGGCCGGGTCTTCACCCGCGCGGAGCTGATGCGAGACGTCTGGGGCATTCGTGGGACCAACGTGCATACGCGGACGCTTGACTCACACGCGTCACGGCTCCGGCGCAAGCTCGAAGGTGCCGGAGCTGAGCGTGTCGTGATCAACGTGTGGGGAGTGGGCTTTCGCCTGATCGATTGACCTCGGAATTGCTTACGGCGCTATCACAGAGGTTGCGTACGATTCGAGGCGACAATCAGCGATGGCATCGGGGGCAACGATGGGCTTCTTCTCGCGTGGCGATGATTCGACGGTTGACGGAACCGCGCAAATCGTGTCGTGCAACCGGCCCGGACAGCATGGCGTCTTTTCACCCTGCAAGATGAACCTCGTCATTTCCGCGCCCGGCGTCGAGGCGGTCGCGATCGAGAAGACCCAGTTGATGCGCGCCTCGAAGTGGCCGACTCCGGGAATGACGCTGCCCGCGAAAGTCAACCCAGAGAACCCGGAGGCAGCCGATATCGATTTTGGCGCAATTCGAAAGTCGGCCGATACTGCCCGCGAGAGCGCGGAGCAGATGGCGGCAATGATGAATCAACACGGTGGCGCGCAGGGAGGTACAGGAGCGTCGCGCGGCCTTGCCGCAATGCTCAGCGGCGCGCAGATCCAGGTCATCGGGCCTGGCGCAGACGATCCCGAGAAGATCCGTCGGGCAGAGCAGGCGCTTGGGATCGATCTCGACGGCGACGGTGTTGTCGGTGGTGGCGCACCCGCGGCCTCCTCCGGCCCAGAGGATGACACGCTTGCAAGGCTCGAGCGCCTCACCGCACTCCGCGATGCCGGAGCTCTCACCGAGGACGAGTTCACCGCGCAGAAGCGGCTCATACTGGGCGGATAGAGCATGGACAGCTACGACCGGCAGGAGCTCGTCACCCGCGCCGCGCGGTACGCACTCGCCGGGGCGGGGCTCGGTCTCGCATCACCGGCGCTGGCAAAGAGCGGGCCGCCGATTGCAGAGCTCCGCATGGCGTTGAGTGGTCACCTCGTGGCTCCTGGCGATGCCGCGTATGGCGCAACGCGTGTGCCGTGGAATCGTCGGTACGACGCGATCAAGCCTCTCGCGGTTGCGCTTCCTGGGTCGGCCGCGGCAGTTGCGACGTGCGTGCGGTGGGCTGCCAAGCACGAGGTGCCGTTCGCGATTCGTGGTGGCGGTCACTCGTTCGCCGGTCAGTCCTCATCGAGAGGGCTCGTCATTGACCTGCGCCGCCTTGCCGGAATTTCCCCGTCGGGGAACAAGGCGAGGGTCGGGGCCGGAGCCCGCCTCGGGGGCGTGTACTCCGCGCTTTGGGCTGCCAGCGAACGGACGATTCCTGGCGGCACCGCACCGACGGTCGGCGTCTCGGGGTTGACCTTAGGGGGTGGCCACGGCTTCCTCGCACGCAAGCTCGGGCTCACCTGCGACGGCCTCCTCGCCGTGGAGATCGTGACCGCCGATGGAGCTGTGCGGCAGTGCAACGCCGTCAAGAACAAGGACCTCTTCTGGGCCATCCGCGGAGCCGGGTCCGGTAGCTACGGCGTCGTCACCTCACTGCTGTTCAGGACGACCGAGATCGGCCAGGTAGCGACGGTTGCACTGGAGTGGGAGTGGGAGCGCGCAACGGAGATCATCGACGCGTGGACGATGTTCATGGCGAGTGCACCGGATGAGCTCTCAACCGTTCTCGCGCTCCGTGTTCCGACGGCTGTCGGAGGCAAGCCAAAGCTCGCGGTCAACGGCATGTTCGTCGGCACCAAGGCGCAGGCGCTCGCCGCAGTCGAGCCGCTCGTTACGTCGACCGCTCCGACCAAGGCGACCGTCGTAGCGCGCTCGTACGACGCCGCCACTCGCTACTTCGCCGGCAACCAATCCGAGAAGCGCCGCTTCATCGCAGCGGCCTCGGGCTACGCGAAGAAGCCACTCGGTGCCGCGGGGCGCTCGGCGCTGGTCGATCTCGTCGCCGCGCGAAACGCCGACCCGACCCTTCGCAACGGAGGCGTGGTTCTCTTTGCTCTGGGCGGCGCGGTTGGTCGGGTGCCACGAGCCGCGACCGCCTTCGTGCACCGCGACGCACGATTCTCTGTCGAGCTCGTTGGGCTTTGGGACGCCCCGGCCGCTTCTGCGGCCAACCTCGCGTGGATCGCGCAGGCCCGAGCGACGATGCGCCCCCACCTCTCAGGCGAGGCGGTTCAGAACTACGCCGACAGCGCTCTCACCGACTGGAAGAAAGCGTATTTCGGCGGGAATCTCGCGCGGCTACGGAAGGTCAAGAAGCAGGTCGATCCAGGGAACCTCTTCAGACATTCGCAGAGCATTCCCGCGTCGTAGGTGCCTGCCCGTCCCACGTCGATCGCTTGCGTCTGCAAGTCCCTACGCGAGAATCGCGCCTTCGAGTCGCAAGAGCCTTTCCTTCAGGTGCAACCCGCCTGCATACCCCACGAGGCTCCCCGACGAGCCGACGATCCGGTGGCACGGCAACACGATGGGAATGCGGTTCTTGTTCATCACCATCCCGACGGCGCGCGATGCCTTCGGGTTGCCGACACGCGTCGCAAGGTCGAGGTAGGTCGCCGTGCGCCCGTACGGCACCTTCGCGAGCTCGCCGAGCACCGACACCGTGAAGGCGGGGAGGCCGCGGAGATCCAGCGAGAGATCGAAGATCGTGCGACGACCGCTGAAGTATTCGTCCAGTTCGGAGCGCACACCGTCGAGGTTGCGCGGAGAACGAAGCACGCGTGGGCCGGCGAAACGAGCCAGCGCGTCGAGCCGCTCGTGCGGCTCGGGATCGAATGACAGATACGCGAGGCCCTGGCCGGTCGTAGCCGCAAGCATCTCGCCGATCTCGGTCTCGACGACGTCGTACGACACGTCGATCAGATCGAGGCTGGCAGCTGCAGTGCGAAAACGGAGATCGAGATCAGTTGGAATGCTCATCGTTTAGTCCTTTCGTGGCGTAGACGTCGGACTCCCGACGACGCGGCCTGGCGCGCTGCATCGCTGCTCGAACCGAGCACGCGTGCAATCTGGTCGTAGTCGAGGTCGTAGCCATAGCGAAGCAGTACGGCGGCGCGCTCCTTGTGTGGCAGCGCTTCGACCATCGGGCCGATTGTCTCTAGCGGCTCATCCACGTCCGAGCTCTGGAGCTCCGGCAACTCAACGGTTGACTCTCCGGCCCGACGGTGCGCATCGATGATGGCCCTCGAAGCGATCGTGAGCACCCATGAGCGCAGATGGTCTGCGTGCTCAAGGCGACCGTATGCGCGCAGCGCTCTGAGAAACGTCTCCTGAAAGAGATCGTCTGCACGGTCTTGGCCTACGCGCTTACGCAAGAAC
>JANNQQ010000332.1:0-3787 GCA_031400835.1 Actinomycetes bacterium
CGTCGTCGCCGACGAAGAGCGTGAGCTCATCGGACGGCTCGGCGCGGATCTCGCTCAGCGGCTCACGCGTCGAGAGATCCGAAGCTGCGTACTCGGCAGCGAGCGCGACCGCGTCCAAGAGGACGCGCGTGCGAAATGCCTGGTCGCCCACGAAGCGCTCCGTGTAGTGATCGCGTGTCGATGGCCACAGTCGAGGGAGGAGAATGCCGTTGAGAAACACCGCGAGCGTCGCTGTCGATATAGCGAGAATCGCGCCGACTCGGCGCTGCCCATTCCAGACCAGCACGAGCCCGAGCGCGGCGAATGTCAGCCCGACATCCTCCTTCAACCCACACGCGAGCGCCACGGCGCCTATCAGTAGCCACGACTGCTCAGCCTTCGCCGCGACGACCGCGAGCACCAGAAGCGCGGCGACGAACGCGTCTGGATGGAAGTCCCAGAGGTTCGCCTTCACAACTACGGGTGAAACAAGCCAGAGGAGCGGCACAATCGCCGCCGACCAGCTCGACGCGCCGAACTGTCGCGCAAGCCTCAGAAGCAGCGGAGCGACAAGCGCGAGGGCGAGCGCCTGCAGGAGGAGGATCCCAACCGGGCCGGCACCGATCGCGCCCAACGGGGCAAGCAGAGCGACTGCCGGCTCCCAGTGGTCGGCGAGCATTGGCCGGAGAGTGATGCTCGAGAAGGGAGCCGAGAGTGTTCCAAACAGCCAGGTGAACTGGGCAAACACGGCGTGATCGCTCTCGGTGAGGAATGCCTCGTAGCGCACCCAGGTGAACGTCGTGAGCACGGCGGCGTAGAGCGCCGCGGCGTACCACACCGTCCGAGTAACTCGGCGATCGCCGTCAGGCCGAGCCTGAGGCTCGTGCCTCAGTTCGGCGTCCGCTCCCACCGCCGAGGTCACGCGAGCGACGGATCGGTCACGAGGTTGACGTACTTGACGTCCGAGTAGACGTCGAGGGCCTCGACACCCGCCTCCTTCCAACCCGTTCCCGATCGCTTGACGCCGCCGAAGCCCATGTGCGGCTCGCTGCCGTGCGTTCCTGCGTTCACGACTATGACCCCGACCTGCGCCCTTTCGGCGAACTGCATCGCACGATGGATACTCGCGGTATGGATCGCCGCCGTGAGCCCGTACGGCGAGTCATTGATGAGCGCGAGCGCCTCCTCCAGGTCCCGGACGCGATGGATCGTCGCAACCGGACCGAACAGCTCCTCGCGTGAGATCGGGGCGTCAACGGCGACATCTTCGAGCAGGGTTGGTGCGAGATGAAAGCCAGCCTTGGGCTCGCGGACGCCGCCACGCAGGACGGTCGCGCCGCTCGCCGCAATAGCCTCGACGATCCGTTCAGCGCTCTCTTCAGTGATCACCGGGTCAATGCCAGCAAGCGCATCGATCGCAACGAGAAGGCGATCCTTGAATGGCTCGGCGACCGCCTCGAAGACAACGATCCTGCTCGCGGCAGCACAGCGCTGGCCCGCGTTGGAAAACGCGGACGCCAGCGTCCACTCGACCGCGCGGTCGAGATCAGCGTCGTCACATACGACCAGGGCGTTCTTGCCACCGAGCTCGAGACACGTCTTGGCGAGCCTGCGTCCCGCAGTCTCCGCGATCCAGGCACCTGTAGTGGCCGAGCCAGTAAAGCTCACAAGATCGACCCCGGGATGCTCTACCAGCGGCGCGCCCGCCTCAGGCCCGAGACCCTGAAGCACGTTGAGCACACCTGGCGGAAGACCTGCCTCAAGGCAGAGTTGGCCGAACCAGAAGGCCGACGCAGGTGCGTGCTCGGACGGCTTCAGCACCGAGGCGTTGCCGCACAGCATCGCTGGGAAAGCCTTCCAGGTGATGTTCGGGAGTGGCGTGTTGAATGAGATCAGGAGCGCCGCGACGCCGACAGGCGACCGCATAGTCATCACCGTTCGATGAGGCATGCTCGCCGTGGTCGTGCGGCCGTAGGATCGCCGGCCTTCGCCCGCGACAAAGAAGCCCATCTCGACCGCCGCGTCTGTCTCGCCCCGTGCAAGATCGAGCGACTTTCCGGTCTCGGCGGCGACGATCTCCGAGATCTCGTCGCGGCGCTCGCGCAGAAGCTCGGTGATGGCGCGAACAACGTCGCCTCGCGCAACGACCGTCTCCTCGGCCCACGCCGCCTGCGCAGCACGCGCCACGGCTACCACGGCGGATGCGTCAGTCGTGCCTGAGCGCGTGATGCGACAGAGATGATTACCGTCGGCCGGGCGTCGCTTGTCCAGCCACTGCCCCGACAACGCTTCACGCTCGTCCGCTCCGATGAGGTTTCGGACCTCTGGCGGGACTACCACGCGGTCCAACCGCCATCGACGACGAGGTTTGCGCCAGTGACGTAGGACGAGGCGTCGGAGGCGAGGAAGACGACCGCGCCCACAGCCTCTCCAACGTCCATCAACCGTCCCATCGGGGAGCGTCTTGCAAACGCTTCGACAAAGGCTCCTGGCTGCCCATTCTCGATCCCGTGTGGCGTGAGCGTGTTGACCCGCACGCCACTTTGCGCCCAGTAGGTTGCGAGGTAGCGCGTGAGATTCGTGATCGCCGACTTCGAGACCGAGTACGCAACCGGCTTGACGAACGTCTCTCCCATCTCGCGCCGGAAGTCGTAGAGCGACTGGTCGGGAGAGACAAGTCCGTAGACGGAGCCGATGTTCACTATCGAGCCACGACCAGCTCGGGCCATTGCGCCACCGATCACCTGACAGCTGACAACTACGCCCGTCACATTGACGTGAACGACCCGCTCGAGCGCCTCGATAGGCACGTCTTCGAACGGGCCGACCTCACCCGCAGGTGCGTTCGGCGGGGCGTCGAGCGCGGCCGCGTTGATCAACAGATGGGGAACACCCCAGTCGGCCTCGACCGAAGCCAGCGCCGCTTCGACCGAATCGCGATCCGCGACGTCGGTGATGAACGATCGAACCCGCGCGTCATCCTCCGCCGGGGATCGGATCGTGTCGAGAGCCGCAACGCGCATTCCCCGCTCGGCGAGCGCAGCAACCAGTGCAGAGCCGAGCTGACCCACGCCGCCTGTTACCACAGCGACGCGACCGTCGAGGTTGAAGAGTGGGTCAGGCACCATGAGTGGATCGGACAACTGCGCGATGGTAGCCCTCAGCGCGGCGCGTTCAGTCGCTCGCACGCTCAACATCTGCAGCAGCCACCGCTTCGTCCTCGGCGAGATCGCGTCGGAGGCGTGACCCGAGCAGCCATTCGAGCTCGGAAGGAGCAAGCCCTTCATCTGCTGGCGACTTCGCGACTAGGTCACCATTGGCCAGCACGTGCCCGGCAGCGAGCTGCCGGGCCGCGACAAGCTTCTTGCCCATCTTGATGAGCGGTTTCTCCTCGCTTGGGAATGGCCGCTTGACGCCGTCCCCAAGTGCTCCGGGTAGTCGCTTCAAGTCGCGCACGAGCCGTCGCATGCCGTCAGGCATCAACGAAAAGGCGTGGTCGGTGCCCTTCCATGCGTGGTTGAGGGTGAAGTGCTTCTCGACGATCCGGGCGCCTAGCATCGTTGCGGCAAGCGCCATTGCGATCCCGTTGTGGTGGTCTGAGAGACCAACGACGAGCTTGGGGAAGCGCTCGCGGTAGGTCGTGATCACGCGGAGGTTGAGCTCCTCGACCTCCACCGGGTACGACGCTGTGCACTGGAGAACCGCGAGGTGCGGGTTGATAGAAGTGATGGTCTCGACGGCTCGCTCGACGTCCGCAAGTGTTCCACCACCCGTCGAAAGAAGCATCGGCCTTCCGAGAGCGGCGACG
>JANNQQ010000333.1:0-3906 GCA_031400835.1 Actinomycetes bacterium
TTGGAACAGATCGCAGCCGCAACCACTGAGGTCGAGGTCGACGCAGGGACCTCGATCATCACGCACGGCGACTACGGCTACGTCCTCTACTTCATCGAGGAAGGCGAAGCCGACGTGGTCTCGGAAGACGGCGAAGCGACAGCGACGCTCGGGCCTGGGGACACGTTCGGTGAGATTGCACTCCTGGTGACTGGACGGAGGACGGCCAGCATCGTCGCGCGCACACCGATGCGCCTTCTCTCCCTGTTCGATCAAGAGTTCCAGCGCCTCCGAGCGAGGCTACCCGAGCTCGACCGCACCCTCCGCCGTCTTGCCGGCGAGCGGATGCCCTCGTAGGTTCTTTCGGCGACCGAGCGCATTCCCACGCCTCGGGAGTAGGCCCCCGCTCGGCACCCTAACGGCGCTATAGAATGCGTGTCCGCGCGGATGTGGCGGAATTGGTAGACGCGCACGGTTCAGGTCCGTGTGCCCGAAAGGGCGTGGAGGTTCAAGTCCTCTCATCCGCATCGTTCAACAGGCACGCACTGCAATCCAAACGGTCTGCCCAACGTCGAAACGGGAACGATGATCCGTCAGCTCGCCCTCTTCCTGTGTCTGATCCTCCTTAGCGCCTCTGGCGCGGCTGGTCAGGCCCGCCATTCGGCAACCGCGACAGAGCTCGCGCACGTCGTCGTCACCCTCGGAGGGCCAGCTCTCGCCAGCTCACGAGCCTCCGACACCTCGGCACGCATCGGACGCGAGCAGGATCGATTCGAGCAGGTGCTCCACGACGCGATCCCATCAGCACGGATCCACTGGCGCTACCGCCTCGTCGCGAACGGCGTGTCCGTGGTCGTTGCGTCCGCCGACCTCTCTCGCCTCGCCGGTCTCCCAGGGGTGCGGGAAGTGTTTGCGCCGGTCACGTATCGGACGCTTGGAGGGCCTGCAGGCGGCACAATCGGCGCGCGGACGCTACCGGGACTCGCACTCGCCGATGCAGGCGTGGGAATGAAGATTGGCATCATCGACGATGGCGTCGATCAGACACACGAGTTCTTCGATCCGACGGGCTACGCGATGCCGGAGGGCTTTCCCAAGGGGCAGGTCGCGTATACGACCGCGAAGGTCATCGTTGCGCGCGCCTTCGCACCTCCTGGAGCGACGTATCCGCGGGCTCGACTTCCCGTTGACAGCGTGGAGTCGGGCCATGCCACGCACGTTGCCGGGATCGCGGCTGGCAACGCGAACACGCTCGCGGAGGGGTCGCGGATCTCAGGGGTTGCACCACGGGCGTTCATTGGCAACTACAAGGCCCTGACGATCCCCACCGATGCTGGCGTCGGGCTCGACGGCAACGCTCCGGAGCTTGTGGCGGCGATCGAGGCAGCGGTCGCCGACGGGATGGACGTCATCAATCTCTCGCTGGGTGAACCCGAAATCGAGCCGACGAAGGACATCGTTGCCCTCGCGCTCGACGCCGCCGCCGATGCAGGAGTCGTCGCTGTCGTCGCGGCAGGGAACGACTTCGACGGCTTTGGCTTCGGGTCGATCTCATCGCCGGGGAGCTCTGTGAAGGCAATCACGGTGGCGGCCTCGACCGACGCTGCGCTTCCGCTGATCGGATCGTTCTCATCCGCCGGCCCTACCCCTATCTCGCTGCGGCTGAAGCCCGATGTCACGGCCCCTGGGATCTCGGTTCTCTCGTCTGTGCCAGACGGGTGGGCACAACTCTCCGGAACGAGCATGGCGAGCCCCCACGTGGCCGGAGCCGCCGCGCTGCTGCTGCAACGCCATCCCGACTGGACGCCGGAGCTCGTCAAGGCAGCGCTGATGACAACCGCCCGACCTACAGCGGATGGTGGCAAGCGCGCAATGCCAAATCGCGCTGGCGCGGGCCTCGTGAATGTGACAACGGCCGACACTCCACGTCTCCTCCCCCGGCCAGCCTCACTCTCGTTCGGCCTGCTCGCCGATGGCGCCACTGCAACGTCAACGATCGACCTTCTGGATGCGGGCGGAGGTGCAGGCGAGTGGACGGTCGCCCTCGACAACCAGACGCCGAAGGCCGCAGCGACATTGGACGTTCCAGCCGCAGTCACCGTGCCGGGAACGTTGAGCATCTCCGTTGTCGTCAGCGCAGCCGCGACCGACGCCGACCTGACCGGAGCGATCGTGCTCACACGCGGCGCCGATGTGCGACGGATCCCATTCTGGGGGCATCTTTCGACTGCTGTCCTCAGCGGCGGCGCGCACACCACAATCGCAGGACCCGGCGTCTTCAAGGGCAACACCCGCGGCCGGTCGGCTCGCGTCTCGGCCTACCGTTACCCGGAGGTCTCGTCCGGAGGGCCTGTGACGTCGTCACTCGGCGGCCCAGAACAGGTGTTTCGGCTTCGGCTCAATCGGCCCGTCGCAAACTTTGGAGTTGTGATCCTGTCACGAAGCCGAAGCGTCAAGGTTGAGCCACGGGTGGTCGTCGCGGGTGACGAGAACCGCCTCACTGGGTACGCGGCACTCCCGTTCAACCTCAACCCCTACCTCGTCGATTTCGGACAGCCGACGCTTGCTGCTGGTGCGCTCGCACCGCCTCCAGGCACGTACGACATCGTCTTCGACAGCCCCACGAAAGCGGGTGCCGGGGCCTTCACTTTCCGCGTGTGGGTGAACGACGTGACTCCTCCAACGGCAACCATGTCTACGCGAACCGTGAAACGCGGGCGGCCGCTCGCGATCCTGATCTCCGACAAGGGGTCGGGTGTCGATCCCTCGTCGCTGCGCGTCACGATCGGTGGCAAGGATGCAAGCTTTGCCATCGTGGGCGGCGTCGCCCGAATCGACACCTCAAGGCTGAAGCCGGGTCGACCGATCCTTCGTGTCCAGATCTCCGATTACCAGGAGACGCGCAACATGGAAAACGTGGGTCAGATCCTCCCTAACACGCGTGTACTCACCACGCGCGTCACCATCACGCGGTAGCGCCAGCTAGCGCTTTGAGCGTGGCTCCTCAGTCGTGGGGAGCGCGTCAAGGTCGCGTTGGACGCTCTTGACAAAGTCGTCGTCCTCGGTCGAGGGGACGACCTTCAACCCGGCTTTGCGTTTCGCGCGCGCCCGCTTCCGGCGCCCTTCCGCGCCAACCGTGCCGCTCACCATGGGCCATTCCGCGGCTGCGACAATGCCAACCGCGAGGACGAGCAGGATGTACCAGATCCAGCTCACGCCCGAATCGTACTCGGACGGTGACCATCGAGCGCGCGTGCCAGTTCAACGCGATCTCGGGCGTCACAGCCGGTGAGATGGTCGTTGACGAGGCCCGTCGCCTGCATGAAGGCATACGCGGTCGTCGGACCGACGAACGCCCAGCCACGGCGTTTCAGATCGCGCGCGAGGGAACGTGACGCCTCGGTCTCCCCCTGCTGCATCAGCCAGGCGTGGGTGATCTCGTCAGGACGGTCGGATGGCAGCGGTGCGAATCGCGCCACGTACGCTGCAAGTGAGTCCTCCGTCTCGAGCAGTTCGAGAAGTCGCCGGGCGTTGTTGATCGACGCTTGGATCTTGCCGCGGTGACGGACAATCGAGGCATCGCCGAGCAGTCGCTCGATCTCGCGTTCCCCGTAAGCCGCAACCACCTCCGCGTCGAAGTCTGCGAACGCGCAGCGGAAGGCCTCGCGCTTCCGGAGGATCGTGAGCCACGACAGGCCGGACTGGAAACCCTCGAGGCAGAGCTTCTCGAAGAGGCGGCGATCATCCGTGACCGGCATCCCCCACTCCTCATCGTGGTAGGCGCGGTAGTCAAGGTGATCGCCAGCGCCCCACCAGCAGCGGACGACCCCGTCCTCGTTGCGGACGAGACCATCCGCAAGATTCTCTTCAGACATAGGATCTGATCCTATGTTGGCTGGATCCGTTCTCCGCGAGCCGAGCAAGCTG
>JANNQQ010000334.1:0-2170 GCA_031400835.1 Actinomycetes bacterium
CGCCGCACGAAAGCGCTGCCGAGGAACCCGGTCGCACCGGTGACGACGATGCGGCGTCCCCCCAGACTGGCCGTACTCATGGCACGTCCAGCGACGCGAGCATCGACGCATCGTACGGTGTGAGAGGAAGCCCTTCGCGGAGCCGAAGGACCAGATCAGGATTGGCGATGAGCAGACGACCGTACGTCACCATGTCGAGGAGCCCTTCATCGAGTTCCTGCTGAGCATCGGCCGCGGAGAGGGACGCCCCGGCAATGAGGAAATGAGGCCAGCGGGGACGGACGTATCGGACGACGCGGCCGGAGGTCTCGGCGTACTCCGCCCGTGCACAACTGATGTCGAGCATCACCAGCCCCACTGACTGAAGGCCGTGGAGCAGATGATCGAGCAGCTCCGGCAGATCCGGCCACTCATACAGCCCATCCATCCAGCGCGACGGCGAGATGCGGACCATCACCCGCTCCGGTCCGCATGCGCCGATCACGCGTTCGGTAAGCTCGATCGCGAATCGCGCGCGATTCGCGACAGATCCTCCGTACCGATCGTTGCGATCGTTGACACGCGCGTCTAGGAACTGGTCTGCGAGATAGCCGTGCGCAAGGTGGAGTTCGACACCGTCGAAGCCCGCGGAGAGCGCGCCGATCGCCGCATCGCAGTGCAGCGCATAGATCCCGGGAATCTCCCCGAGCGTGAGGCGGCGCGGAACAGCGTACGGCTTGCCGTTCCGCCGGCAGATCCCGCTCGCTGGGCGCTCCGTCGCGCTCACGGGCTGCTGTCCGTCCGTGAAATCCTGATGGGTGATCCGACCGGCGTGGAGCAACTGACAGAATATCCGGCCTCCTTCGCTGTGTACGGCCTCGGTCACCGGCCGCCAACTGGCGATCTGCTCCGGCGTACACATGCGTGGCGCATCCGGAAATCCGTCGCCGATCGCATCCACCGCGGTGGACTCCGTCAGCACCAAGCCGACCCCTTCGCGCGCTCGCCGTGCGTAGTAGCGCGCCATCGACTCGGTCGCGACATGACCGGGTCCAGCGAAGCTGCGGGTCATGGCCGTCATTACGATCCGACTGGTGAGGTGCCCTAGGATCGGACTACTCCACGATTCGCACAGCGAGTTAGGATTCGTCATCGGGACTCGCTCGAGTCCGACGACCGAATGTCGTCGAAGTACGGTCGTTGCAGATAGTCGCGGAGCGCGACTCGCCACGGACGCTGGATGTTCAGCCCCTCGGCGTCGAGCCGGTGATTGGCGGTCACCATGCGCGGCGGGTGGAATGCGACCTCAGTGGCCGCGACGTCGGCCGAGTCGCGGCGGGTCACGTGAACCCGTCGCTCAATGCCCAGCGCGTCGACACATTCCCTCGCCACCTCCAGGAATGTCGCCTCACCGATCGCTCCCATATGGTAGACGCCGACTCGTTCTCGCGCCAACAGTAGCAGCACGTTCCTCGCATGATCCAGAGTGTAGGTCGGTTGCCAGACGCGCTCACCGACGCTTACCTCCGACTCGCCGCCGCGGAGCATCGCCCGGACGTGTCCCAAGAACGCGCCGACGAAGTTCTTGTCGCAGGCATCTCCCCCAAAGAACCCCGCCATTCGGACGATCAACGGATCAGGCAGATGACGCTGCACATGGCGCTCCGCCGCAAGCTTCACCGTGGCGTAGACCGTCCGTGGCGCTGGTGAGGTTTCCTCGGTCACTGGCAACTCGCTGCCGTCGAAGATGAAGACCGACTGCGGATACACCACCCGCGCTCCGGTCTGCAGCGCGAGTCGTACGATATTCTGCGTGCCGCCGAGATGCACGCGACTCGCCTCCTCCGGATGGCGCTCGCACTCGTCGGCGAGCGCCATGCCGGCGCAGTGCACGATGACATCTGGCCGCAGCGAGGCGCACCGTAGCACACCTCGCAAGTCGGTGACATCAAGATCCGCTCGCGGGAGGCCGATCACCTGAACGGACTCTCCGTACGTGGTCAGCGCCTCGACGAATGCGCTTCCGAGCATACCACCAGCACCTGTTACGATCACGCGCTTCGACCGCAGAGCGTTCACCGGCTCACTCCGGCCACCGCGATGCGGGTCAGTCCGCTCCAACCGACGCGGATCGCGCCGAGCACGAGCCCGAGGAACGCGAGCCGCGGTAGCAGGCCGGCGAGATCGTTCA
>JANNQQ010000335.1:0-31528 GCA_031400835.1 Actinomycetes bacterium
TCACCCCGACGATTAGTGGAGCCGCGTGCTCGATCGAAACCCAGAACGCCTCTACGGTCTGGCCGGAGAGGTTCCGGCCGCTCTTGTCGATGGCCGTGAACGAGATCCAGAGCGGGATCTCGGGTGCAACCTCACGCGCCGCGACAATGGCCGCCTTGGCGTTGAGCGTGTCGAAGATCGTCTCGATCAGCAGTAGGTCGACCCCACCCTCGACAAGAGCAAGCATCTGCTCGGCGTACGTCGCGCGAACCTGCTCGAACGTCACCGATCGAAACGCGGCATCTTCCACCTTCGGTGAAACCGAGAGCGAGACGTTGAGCGGACCAACGGCTCCGGCGACAAAGCGTGGGCGATCGGGGTCGCGAGCTGTCCACTCATCGGCAACGCGGCGCGCGATCCGGGCCCCTTCGAGGCTCATCTCGCGGGCATACGCATCGAGTGCGTAGTCGGCCTGCCCTATCGAGGTGGCGGTGAAGGTATTCGTGGTGGTGATGTCTGCTCCGGCCTCGAAGTAGGCGGCGTGGATCTCGGCGATGAGGCTGGGTCGGGTGAGATTGAGGAGATCCGGATCACCCTTGACGTCGCGCTCGTGCGTGGCAAACCGTGTGCCCCGGTACTCCTCTTCGGTGAGCCCGTACCGATGGATGAGCACACCCCAGGCCCCGTCGAGCACGACGATGCGTTCATCGAGGAGCTCTCGCAGTCGAGGATGGTCGGCTGTGCGCACGTCGTCTCCTTCGTAGCCGGGCGACCTGCGCCTGCAGAGCGGTGGCGCACAGAGAAGCGCGCGTCGGCTCTTTAGGCGTTTTGTGACCCGGTCGCCAAGCTGCCTTCAAATCTTTCCGGGTATTCGAACCTAACTCAGCGTAGCTGAGTCACCTGCTGGAGGCGATCCGCGCGCCATCCAACCATCCTGAACGGGTGCTGTCTAGCCGGTCGTCCGACCCGAAACCGTGAGCTGATTCTCGGCGTGCTTGATGCGCTGCTCGAGCTGCCAGCGATCGACGGTCGACTCCCCGGCGTCAACGCGCTCAAGCTCGGCCCTTGCCTCGTCGAGCTGTGCCTGCGCGCGCGCATCATCGATCTCGGTGACCGCCACCGCATCGTCGACAAGCGCGAGCGCCCGGTCGGTCTCGACCTTGAAGAAGCCTGGACCAGTCGCGAACTCGAGCACCTCCGTCCCACCCAGGTGCACGCGTGTCGACCCTGACTTCAGCGTCGCAACAAGAGGAGCATGCCGGGCGAGAACGCCGATTTCACCTGCAGCGCCTGGAACGATAAGCATGCGCGCCTCGCCCTGGAACACAGGCCCGTCCGGTGTAACGACCGAAACGTCGAACGTCGGGTGGGCGTCGACCTCTGCCATCTAAACGGCGACCTGCTCGAGCTGGCGTGCCTTCTCGAATACCTCTTCGATCGGCCCGACCATGTAGAACGCGGCCTCGGGCAGTTCGTCGCACTCACCCTTGAGGATTGCGTCGAACCCGGCAATCGTGTCTTCCGTGCGGACGTACTTGCCCGGTGTGCCGGTGAACTGTTCAGCGACGAAGTTCGGCTGTGAGAGGAAGCGCTCGATCTTGCGCGCGCGCGAGACGACGACCTTGTCCTCGTCGGTGAGCTCATCCATGCCGAGGATGGCGATGATGTCCTGCAGATCCTTGTAGCGCTGCAGGATCTGCTGCACCGAGGTTGCAACGCGGTAGTGCTCGTCGGACACGATTCCTGGCTGAAGCGCCCGCGACGTGGAGTCGAGCGGATCCATGGCCGGGTAGATGCCCTTCTCGACGATTGCCCGTGAGAGCACGGTCGTAGCGTCGAGGTGAGCGAACGTGTTGGCCGGGGCCGGGTCGGTGAGGTCGTCTGCGGGAACGTAGATCGCCTGGACTGAGGTGACCGAGCCGGTGGACGTCGAGGTGATCCGCTCCTGGAGCTGCCCCATCTCGGTCGCCAGCGTCGGCTGGTAGCCGACGGCGCTCGGCATGCGGCCAAGGAGGGCCGAGACCTCGGAGCCCGCCTGAACGAAACGGAAGATGTTGTCGACGAACAGGAGCACGTCCTGACCCTGATCGCGGAAGTACTCGGCCATCGTCAGACCGGACAAAGCGACGCGGAGACGTGCCCCGGGCGGCTCGTTCATCTGGCCGTAGACGAGCGCTGTCTTGTCGATGACGCCTGACTCGGTCATCTCAAGCATCAGGTCGGTGCCCTCGCGCGTGCGCTCGCCAACCCCTGCGAATACGGACAGACCGCCGTGCTCCTTTGCGAGGTTGTGAATGAGCTCCATGATGAGCACGGTCTTGCCGACACCGGCACCGCCGAACAGTCCGACCTTGCCACCCTTGATGTAGGGAGCGATGAGATCGACGACCTTGAGACCGGTCTCGAAGATCTCGATCTTCGGCGAGAGCTCGCGGAACGCGGGCGGCTCGCGATGGATCGGCCAGCGCAACGTGTCGCTCGGAATCGGATCCTTCTCGTCGATTGCCTCGCCGATGACGTTCCAGAGGCGGCCGAGGGTCGCATCACCCACGGGTACGGAAATGGCGGCCTCGGTGTCAACGACGTCTGTCCCGCGGGCGAGACCGTCGGTTGAATCCATCGCCACCGCACGCACGCGACCGTCGCCGAGATGCTGTTGCACCTCTGCGATCAGCTTCCCGTGAGGAAGGTCGATCTCGACCGCGTTGAGGATCGAGGGAAGCCGGTCGGGGAAGACCGCGTCAATGACGACGCCCTTGATCTCGATGATCTTGCCGACGTTACGACCGGACTCCGACATGTGTCTCCCTGACTCTCGCTGACGTTCGCTCAGGTTCTCCGGAGCGAGCCCTTGCTGACGGTGTGTACGACGCCCTGCGGGCGCCCTAATTTCGCCCGGAGTCTAGCCCAGAGCTTCATATCCTCGTCAGTTGAGCCGACCTTGTACCGCTGTCGCTCGAGGGCCGACGCCACCCGGGCGTCGTGATCAAGGCGTCAGCAGTGGGCAGTGACGACCGACGGAGTGATCATTGGGCTACTGCACGACCCCAAAGGAGCGGCTGACTGCATCGATCCGGGCGTGCGGATTGCCGGCGCGCTCGATGCGCAAGAGCTCACCGTCGTTTGGACCGCTCGTACCAACGACCGCTCCGACAGGAGCACGATCGGGCTGATCGTTCGACGGGTGCGGCATCAATACGCCGAGACCGAATACGACAAGCACTGCCGCGGCGACGCCGCTCGCCTGGACGGCCGAACCGAGCCGTTGCCGTCGCCTCGCGCGGCGCGAGCCGGCGAGGTCGAAGCCAAGCGTTGGCCGTTCAAGCGGGGTGCTGCGCAGGACGACCGTGACGTCCGTGAGCGTCTCCGCGAACGTACGGCACTCGACGCAGTGGGCGAGGTGGGCGTCGAGTAGGCGGTTCTCGATCATCGAGAGCTCGCCGTCCGAACGCCGTGACTCCCACTCTCTCGAGCGCTCGCACACAACAGGTCTGAGATCGTGCCCCATCATCTCTCTGACGAGCGTAGCGGCCACAGGTTAGGAGTTCGTACGCCGATCGCACAAAGTCCTGACTCTAGATCAGCTCCAGACGTGCATCGACAACGATTCCGATCGCCATGAGCACGAATCCAAGGAGCACGAACACTGCCGATACGGCCATGGACTCGAATTGCTCGTGGGACGTTGCACGACGGAGCGGCCGACTCCCGCGCGGCTGCTCGTCAGGTCGCAGGGGTCGAAGCGGCCCGCGGTTCCCGAGAAAGAAACCCGCGACCGCGAGGAACGCCCCAACGAAGTAGAACCCAAGCGACAGCGCACGGTTGAAACTCTCACCGGCGAGCAAGCCGATCGGCATCCCGACCACGACGACGACACCCAACGCGATCGAGAGGAGAATGGCAAAACGCCGGCCGGCGTCCCGGAGGACCTCAGCGCGTGACTGCGGTTGGTCGATGACGGATCTCCTCCTCCGTCATCGGCCAGCGCTCGAGCGGGAAGTGACACGCGAATTCGTGCGTCCCACTTTGGGCCGCGAGCGTCGGCTCGTCGGTGTCGCACCGCCCGTCGACAGAACGAGGACAGCGAGGGTGGAAGCGACAGCCGGACGGGGGGTTGATGGGGCTCGGAACGTCTCCTTCGAGGACGATCTGCTGACGCTTTCGGCCGAGTGCCGGGTTAGGAATCGGAACCGCCGAAAGGAGAGCGCCGGTGTACGGATGCCGGGGCGTCAAGTAGAGCTCCTCCCCGCTTCCAACCTCCGCCGCCTTACCGAGGTACATCACCATCACGCGGTCGGAGATATGACGCACGACGTTCAGGTCGTGCGCAATGAAGACATACGTAAGACCGAACTCCCGCTGCAGATCCTTGAGGAGGTTCAGTACCTGCGCCTGAACCGAGACGTCGAGTGCCGAGACCGGTTCGTCGCAGACGATCAACTTCGGGTTGACGGTGAGCGCACGCGCGATGCCGATGCGCTGGCGTTGGCCACCTGAGAACTCGTGTGGAAAACGGTTGTAGTGCTCGGGGTTGAGCCCTACGACCTCAAGTAGCTCCTGAACACGGCGCTTCTGCTCGGCCTCGGTACCGATTCCATGCACCTCAAGTGGCTCGGCCACGATGAAACCCACGCGCTTGCGGGCGTTCAGCGATGCATACGGGTCCTGGAAGATCATCATCATCTCCCGCCGCACCGGACGCATCTCGCTCCGCGAGAGCCGAGAGATGTCTTGACCGTCGAAGATGATCTTCCCCGCGGTTGGCTCAAGCAGACGCATGACGCAGCGCGCGAGCGTCGACTTGCCGCAGCCGGACTCCCCAACGATTCCCAGGGTCTCGCCGCTGCGCACACTGAAATCGACGCCGTCGACCGCCTTGACCGCCCCGACTTCCTTCTTGAAGAAGATCCCGGAGGTTACGGGGAAGTGCTTCGTCAGGCCCTCGACCTGGAGCAGCTCGCTCATATGACCTCGATCATCTGCGAGGCGGGGTGTGCCTTCCAGAGGTCTTCGCGCTGGGTGTCACTGAGGTGGCAGCGATGGGCATGGGCCACGCCTGAGATCGTAAGGAGGTCAGGCACGGCCGTGACGCAGCGGTCGAACACGTAGGGGCAGCGCGGATGAAACGCGCAGCCGCTTGGTGGGTTAAGCAGCGAGGGTGGCTGCCCAGCGATCTGCGCAAGCCGATCGGTGCGACCGGCGATCCGCGGCAGCGACCCCAGCAACCCCCACGTATACGGGTGCTGGGGGTTGACGAAGAGATCATCGACGGAGGCCTCCTCGACGATCTTTCCGGCGTACATGACGACGACGTCGTCTGAGATCTCGGCGACGACACCAAGGTCGTGCGTGATCATGACGATGGCAGTGCCGTGCTCGTCCTGAAGTCGCTGCATGAGTCGCAAGATCTGCGCCTGCGTGGTCACGTCGAGCGCTGTTGTCGGCTCGTCGGCAATCAGGATCTCCGGGTCGTTGATCAGCGCCATCGCGATCATCACCCGCTGACGCATGCCCCCTGAGAATTGATGCGGGTAGTCGTCCACACGCACGTCAGAGCGGGGAATGCCTACCTCACTGAGGAGCTCGATCGCGCGAGCTCGCGCAACTTTCTTCGTGACATCCTGATGGAGGAGCACTGCCTCCTCAAGCTGCCAGCCGATCGACTTCACCGGGTTGAGCGAGGTCATCGGATCCTGAAAGATCATCGCAATCCGACTACCGCGGATCTTCTGGAGCTGGTTCTGCGCCAAACCCAGGATCTCTTCGCCGTCGAGAAGCACGGAGCCGGTCGACGTGGCCCTCTTCGGGTCGTTCAACCCCATGAGCGTCAGGCACGTCACGCTCTTGCCCGAACCCGACTCGCCAACGATGCCGAGCGTCTTCCCCTTCTCGACACTGAACGACACGCCGTCGACAGCCTTGACGATGCCGTCGTCCGTGCGAAAGTGCGTGAGCATGTCAGTGACGTGGAGCAGCGCCATCAGGTGAGCTTGATTCGCGGATCGAGGAACGCGTAGACCACGTCGACAATGAAATTGAAGATGATGATCGCAATGGCGGAGAAGACGATCACGCCAGTGATGACCGGAAGGTCTACTCGTTCGTACGCCTTGAGCACCTCGCGCCCGAGCCCGGGAAGGCCGTAGATCGATTCGGTGAAGATCGCGCCGCCGAGGGCTAGCCCGATGTCCATCCCGAGGATCGTGACGATGGGAAGCATGCTGTTGCGGAGGATATGAGAGCGCAACACCTGGCGTGACGGCGCGCCTTTGGCACGCGCGGTGCGAACGTAATCCTCGTTCATCGTCTCAAGCACGTTGGCGCGGATGAGACGCACGTAGAGAGCCGCGAAGAGGATCGCGAAGGTCGCCCAGGGGAGGATCATGTGGTACGCCCACGACGCTGGCCCGCCGCACTCCGCCGCCTCAGAGGGGTTGAAGAAGTCGCAGTAACCGGTGATCGGCGTCCAGCCGAGCTGGTACCCGAAGACGTAGCTAAAGACGAGCCCGATCCACACTGGGTGGGCCGAGATCCCGATAAGGACGAAGACCATGCCCGCGCGATCGACGAGCGAGCGCGGCCGGAGGGCCGAAAAGACACCGACCGGAATCGAGAGCAGCAGCCAGAACACGGCGCCGCCGAAGACGAGCGATGCGGTCACCGGGGCCGCACGGCCGACAATGCCGTTGACATCCTGACGGTTTGCGAACGACTGGCCAAGCGACTGATGCCCGACGAGATTCCAGAGCCAGCGCCCATACTGCTGGTAGATCGGCTCATCGAGGTGGAGGAACACCCGCACCTTGGCGACATCCTCAGCGGTCGCGGCCTTCCCTGCAGAAAGCTGCGCCGGATCCGCCGGAATCACGAAGAAGATGACGAACGTGATGATCGTGGCTGCGAAGAACAGCAGGACTGCCCACGCTAACCGGCGGATGAGGAACTGGCCCACGTATCTCTCTCGGTGTCGGGTGTTTGGTTCGCGGACTGACGTCGTGCTGCCGGGGGCACGATCTCTGTGCCCCCGGCAGTGTACGACGAATCGAGGTTAATCCCTCGTGCTCTACCCGACCGCGATCGCCTGGTAGATCGGCTCAGTGAAGTACGCCGAGTGAATGACGTTCTTCGCCCGTGCCGACACGAAGTACCGAGCGTTCGGGATCATGTACGGCGTCCACGGCGCGAGATCACGCATCGCCGTGAGGTCGAGCTTCGCATACGCCGCTGCGCGGGCATCGCCGAGCAGCCTCGATGCGGCCTTCATCGCCGCGGTGAACTTTGCGTTGTTCAGATACGCGAAGTTCACGTTGTTCGACTCCTGGATCGTGTCGCCGTCCAGAAGGACGTTGATGAAGTCGTACGGATCGTTGTAGTCCGCACACCATCCCGCGAACGCGATGTCCATGTCAACGCCCTTTGTGCCGAGCGTCTTGTAGTAGACCGCACCAGGTGTCGGCTTCAGCTTCACATCGAAGCCGACCTGCTTCATGTTGTACTGCACGACCTGTGCGCGTGCGGTTGCGAGCGCCGAGGTCGAGTGGAAGATGGTCACCGAACCTGTGAGCGCGGAGCCACCGACCGACTTCGCCTTCGCGATATCGGCACCCTTGATTGCGTACAGCTTGTACTCCTTGAACCCAGGAACGCCCGGCACGAGGATCTGGTCGTGCCGCTTACCGGCGTACTTGCCTGAGAGGCGGACGAGCGCGGGACGGTCGATCGCCCAGTTCGCAGCCTTGCGGGCAGCGACGCTCGAGAACGGAGCACGGGACGTGTTGAGTGCGGTGTAGAACACGCACGTCTCGGCGCCGACGAAGTAGCGGCCCTTGTTTACGCCGAACTCCTTGCCGAGATCGTCATGCGCGGTCGACGGCAGAGCGATGGTCAGATCGGACTGGCCGGCCTTGACCTGCAGGAGCGACTGATTGATGTCGACGTTGACCGTAAACACGATCTTGTCGGCGTTCGCAGGGCGCGTGCCCTTGTAGTTCGGGTTCCGCTCGAGGAGCAGTGTCTTCCCGACGTCGCGTTCCTTGATGTAGTACGGACCGGCTGAGGGATACGCGTCGAGCCCCTTGTCGGTGTACTCCATGTTGGCCTTGACGGCGCCGTACCACTGCATCGCCATGATCGAGACGAACGTCGGATCGGGCCTGGTGAGCTTGACCGAGAACACCTGGCCTGCGGCCTTCACACCGGAGATCGACTGCGTCTTGCCGTTGAGGAAGTCGGCTCCGCCAACGATGAGCGTGTCGATTCCGATGTTGACGCCCATCGGCGAGCCCTGACCCATCTTCGGGCTGAGGTTGCGTTCAAGCGCACGCTTGAACGAACCAGCGGTGACGGCAGAGCCGTCTGAGAACTTCTGTCCCTTACGAATCTTCCAGACGTAGGTCCTGCCGTCCTTGGAGATCGTGGGGAACGCCTCGGCTGCTTCCGGATAGAGCTTGGAGCCGGCTTGGCCGGGCTTCTCCGGATAGTTCGCGAGGAGGATCGAGGTCGAGTACATCATCGACCACCCAAGCGTGTCGTACGACAGCCCAGGGTCGGTGTACTCGAAGTCCGCGTCCGGAACGTTGATTCGCAGCGTCCCGCCCTTGTTCGCGCCCGCGCTGTCCGTCGCCGTGCTACCAGACGTACCTGCCATTGCGGCAGAAGCGACGAGCATCGAAGCGCCGACCAGGGCCAGTACCGCCACGATCGAGGTCTTGATGCGCATGAAACTCCTTCCTTCTCTTCCCGTGGAAGCCGACGCGGCAGGTGCCGGGCGGCGGCGCATAGTAACAGCCGGATGATCAGACGTTGACCGGACGGAGAAAGTTGGCGAACCTCCGCGACCTCAGCGGCTCAGTTCCACATTGTGGATACTGACGGCCTGCAGGTACCACCGGTAGCTACGGCGCCCAGGGGGCTAGAGCATGCTGCGAGGATCGAACGCATCCCGTAGTGCATCGCCGAGCAGGTTGAAGGCAAGCGTGGTGAACAGGATCGCAAGCCCAGGCCAGACCATGATCCATGGCTGGACGAGGTAGTAGAGCGGCGCCTGCGCCAGCAGGTTGCCCCAGCTCGCGGTCGGAGGAAGGATGCCGAGGCCGAGGAATGAGAGACCTGCCTCGCCGATGATGTTGGACGCGACGATAAGGGTCGCGTACACGACGATCGGAGCGACGAGGTGTGGAAGGAGATGCGAGCGCATGATGCGAAGGTCGCCCGCACCGGTCATCCGCGCAGCCTCGATGAACTCCTTTTCGCGCAACGACAGCACCTGACCGCGAATGATGCGCGCGGGGTAGAACCAACCGAGCAGCGAGAAGATGAGCACAAGCGTGAACACACCGGGGGCGAGGAACCCGAAGGTGATGGCGTTCAGGCTCTCGCCCACCGTCGCCTGGATAGCGATGATGAAAAGCAGGGCCGGAAAGACCATGATCATCTCCGTCAGCCGCGAGACGACCGTGTCGACCCAACCGCGGAAGTACCCGGCCATCAGCCCCATGATCACGCCGAACAGCACGGAGAATCCGGTCGCGAGAAGTGCGACCTCAAGTGACGTGCGCGCGCCGTAGAGGAGCCGCAAGAAGAGATCGCGGCCGAGCTGACTGTCCCCGCCGAGGATGAAGAGCGTCTGACCGCAGGGGGCGGGAGAGCCGTCCGGGCATGGAGCGCCGGGATACGGTGCGAGGTCGATCCATGTCCATGGGCCAACAGGAAGCTGTGAGTCGGGGTCGATGCCCGCGCCGAAGAGGTCGTCCGGCCCATGGCCGAGGAAGTGCGCCGCGATCGGCCCCCCGATGAGCGCCGCCAGAATGAGCAGGATGATGAAGCCGAGGCTGGTGAGCGCGAGCTTGTCGCGCTTGAATCTGACCCAGACGAGCTCCCAGTAGCCGCGCGCCTTGACCGCGCCTCCACCAGCGGTCGCATCCACGGGGATCGCTCCACCACCGGCGCCTGCGCCTACGGGCTCGAGATTCTGTGGCGGAGGCGTCATGCGGTTCGGGAGTCTATCGATAGAGGCACGCTGAGGAGGGACGTCGTCAACGGCTCGAAGTTGGCTACGGGACGTAGCCTTCCTGCAAGAGGCTCGACGTGGAAGAGACTACGACAGCGCCTCGGCGCCGCCGACGATCTCCAGGATCTCCTGCGTGATCGCAGCCTGTCTCGCACGGTTCATCTCGAGCGATAGACGATCGATCATCTCGCCGGCGTTCTTCGACGCGTTGCGCATCGCGGTCATCCGCGCGCCTTGTTCAGAGGCCGACGACTCGAGCAACGCGCGATACACCTGCGTTTCGACGTACACGGGCAGCAAGCGCTTGAGGATCTCCTCGGGCTCGGGCTCAAAGATGAAGTCGCCGCGAAGCGCATCGTCTGCACGCTCGTCGTCGTCGGTCTCCAGCACGTCGGCCGAGATCGGAAGGATGTCCTGCTGGGTCACGGTCTGCGTGAGAGCGGAAATGAAGTTGTTGTAGACGAGCACCACGCGGTCGATGTCCCCGTTGATGAACAGCTCGGCGGCGCGGTGAGCGATCGCCTGCGCGTCGGCGTATTTAGGCGCATCGGTGAAACCGACGAACGAGCCGTCAATCGGCTTGTGACGGAAGCTGAGCGTCGACCGCCCTTTCTTGCCCACCGCGAGCCAGCGCACCTCATGACCATCCGTCTGCGCCTGGGCCTCAACCGCAAATGCACGCCGCGTGACCTGTGCGTTGAACGCACCGGCAAGCCCGCGGTCACCGGTGAGGGGCACGATCAGCACCTTCTCGACGGTCTCGCGCTTCTGCAGCAACGGCAGGCTCCGCACTGAGCCTGCTGCACGGCCTACACCCGAGATGAGCTCCTGCATCGTGTCGGCATACGGGCGCATCGCCTCGATCCGCACCTGCGCGCGCCGCAGCTTCGCCGCCGCGACGAGCTCCATCGCACGCGTGATCTTCCGCGTGTTGCGAACGGATCGAATCCGCCGGTTGTAGTCCTGGACTGATGCCATGGTTGTGTTGTTTCTTGGGCCGTTTCGCCTTGGGCGAAAGTGCCTAGACGAGCCCTGTCTCTTCGATGACAGCGAAGGAATCGACGAACTTCGTGAGCACGTCTACGAGCTTCGCGGTCGTCTCGTCGCTGAGATCGTTCGAGTCGCGAATCAGACCGTAGAGCGTGCCCTCGGTGCGGATCGTCTCCCGAAGCTCCTCCTGGAAGCGAGGCACCTGTGCGACCGGGACCTTGTCGAGATACCCGTGGATTCCGGCGTAGATCGCCACGACCTGCTCCTCCATTGGCCACGGCTGATACTGCGGCTGGTTGAGCGTCGCGACCATCCGCTCGCCTCGGGCAAGCGACTGCTGCGTCGCCGCGTCGAGCTCCGAACCGAACTGCGAGAACGCCTCGAGCTCGCGGTACTGAGCGAGATCCAGTCGCAGCCGACCGGCGACCTTCTTCATCGCCTTCGTTTGGGCATTGCCACCGACGCGTGACACCGACGTGCCGACGTTGATCGCAGGTCGGATTCCGGAGAAGAACAGGTCGGAGCCCAGGAAGATCTGCCCATCCGTGATCGAGATCACATTGGTAGGGATGTAGGCCGCAATGTCGCCTGCCTGGGTCTCGATGATCGGGAGCGCGGTGAGCGACCCGCCACCAAGAGCGTCGGACAGCTTGCAGGCGCGCTCGAGGAGTCGCGAGTGCAGGTAGAAGACGTCACCGGGAAATGCCTCGCGGCCCGGCGGACGGCGCAGCAGCAGCGACAGCTGTCGGTACGAGTCGGCGTGCTTGGTGAGGTCGTCGTAGATGACAAGGGCGTGCTTGCCGTCATAGAGGAAGTACTCACCCATCGCAGCCCCCGCGAACGGAGCCATCCACTTGATGGGCGCCGCCTCCTGGGCGGGCGCCGAGATGACGATCGTGTACTCCATGGCACCGGAGTCGCGAAGGCGCTCGACGACCTGAGCAACCGTAGACGCCTTCTGGCCGACCGCGACGTAGATGCAAATCACGTCACCGCCGCGCTGATTGATGATGGTGTCGACACCCACGGCGGTCTTCCCGGTGCCGCGGTCGCCGATGATCAGCTCGCGCTGTCCACGACCGATCGGGATCATCGAATCGATCGCCTTGAGACCGGTCTGCAGCGGCTCGGTGACCGGCTTGCGCTGGATCACGCCGGGCGCCTTGAACTCAAGCGGGCGGGTGCCGGAGGCAGCGATCGGTCCCTGGCCGTCCAGAGGGTTTCCGAGCGGATCGACGACGCGACCGAGGAAGGCATCACCAACGGGGACGCTCATCACCTCGCCCGTGCGACGGACCGGCTGACCTTCCATGACCTGCTGCCAGGCACCGAAGAGGGCGACGCCGACGTTGTCTTCTTCGAGGTTGAACGCGATACCGACAACGCCATTCTCGAATTCGAGCCGCTCGAGGGCGACACAGTTCTCAAGGCCATAGACGCGCGCGATTCCGTCGCCGACCTGCAGGACGGTGCCGACCTCGCTGAGGTCGGTCTCGACGTCGTATTCCTCGATCCTCTGCTTGAGGATCGACGTGATCTCATCGGGTCGGAGCTTCACGGACGGGCTCTCCTTCGGGTCAGTCTCAGGCTGGTCATTTACGTATTCGTGACGAGGTCGCGTCGAAGCTTCTGGAGGCGGCCGCGCACGCTGGCGTCGACGCGCAGCGACCCGGCTTGAAGGATCATGCCGCCGATCAGGTCGGCGTCCACCGAGCGTGACGCCTCGACCGAGCGGCCAGAAGCCTCCTCGATCTTCGCCACGATCGCGGCGGCGTCCTCGTCTGTCAGCTCATGTGCGGTCGTGAGCTCGACGGTCAATCGACCTTCGGCGCGATCGACGAGCGTGTCGTACTCCGCAGAGATTGCGCGGATCTCGCCGGCGCGGCCCTTCTCGGAAACGAGACGGAGGAAGTTACGCACGAGAGGATCGGCACCGTCGGTGACCTCGTCGAGGACGGAGGCCTTCGAGCGTGAGTCGAGCTGCGGGTTGGTCAGAAACGCCTCGAGCTCGGGCGTCTCAACAAGCGCCGCCGCAAGCTCACCGAGCTGTTCGCGCACGATCGACACGCGATCGCGACCCTGCGCGGCCTCGAAGAGGGCCCGTGCGTACACCTGTTGCGCGACTGCCATCAGACCTAGGTTCGGCCGCGCTCCAGCGCGGAAAAGTCGAGCTCGGCGATGGCCTCGTCAACCAGACGGCGCTGGTCGGCGGTGTCGAGCACCTTGCCAACGACGCGCTGCGTCGCCTCAACCGTAAGGTCGGCGACCTCTGTGCGAATCTGGTCGATCGCACGCGACGTCTCTGCCGCGATCTGCTTCTTGGTGTCCTCAAGCCGACGCTGACGCTCGCTCTCGGCCTCCTCCTTGGCCCGGGCGATCTGGCCATCGCCGACCTTTCGTGCCTCGGCGAGGATGTTGGCCGACTCCGAGCGGGCCTGCGCGAGGATCGCCTTGTTCTGCTCGAGCAGCTCACGGGCCTCGTTGCGGGCGTTATCTGCCTCCTCGACGGCCAGGCGGATCTTGTCGCGACGGTCATCGATCGTCTTTTGGATCGGGCCGAAGGCGTATTTCCGCAAGACGAAGAACGTGATTCCGAACGCAACGAGCGTCCAGATCATCAACCCCGGAACAGGGTTGATGAGATCGTTCGATGACTCGGCGGCGAGGAGGTCGAGCGGCATCGTCTAGACCAGGACGTAGGCGAGGAGACCACCGATGAGGCCGTAGAACACGACCGCTTCGGTGAGGGCGAAGCCGAGCCACTGGATGCCGGAGAGCTCACCCTTGAGCTCGGGCTGCCGGGCGACGGCCTGGATCATCGAGCCGAAAATGTTCCCGATGCCAACACCGGCACCGAGCGAGCCAAGGCCGATGCCGAGTGCAAGGGCAATCGCCTTGCCGGCGTCGGCGCCGTCTTCGGCTGCGGCGAGAAAGAGGTACGAGGACATTGGTTTGGGGCCTCCTTTGGGGTTCTAATGCTCGGGCTCGATGGCCGAGCCGATGTAGATGGCAGAGAGGGCAGCGAAGATGTACGCCTGGATCGAAACGACGATGACGACCTCGAAGAGATAGAACGCCGTCGCAGCGGGGATCGCAATCGCCGCGAGCGCGACGTTACCGATGATGAAGATGAGGCCGAGAAACGTGAGGATGAGCATGTGGCCCGCGAGCATGTTTGCGTACAGGCGCACCGACAGGCTTACGAGGCGCATGAACTGCCCAAGGATCTCAAGCGGAATGATCAACGGCAGGATCGGCTTTGGGACATCCGGGATCCAGCTCTTGAAGTACCGGCGAGCTCCGTTGGCGCGAATACCCTCGACATGCGTGAAAATGAACGTCATCAGCGAGAGCGCAAGGGTGACCGAGATCGTCGAGGTCGCGGCGAAGAGCCCTAACGTCGGCACCTTCACTCCTGCGATCTCGACTTTCTCATCCGAGAGCGGGAGAGGGATGAAGCCGAGCATGTTGACGACCCAGATGAAGATCATCAGCGAGGCGACATATGGGAACCAACGGCCGATCGCCTTGGTCGGCAACCCCTGCTCGGCAACCTGCACCTGTGCGACCTCGTAGATCATCTCGCCGAGTGCCTGCTTGCGATCGGGATCCTTACCAACCTTGACCCGCATGAAGATGATCCCGACGACGCACGAGACGACCGCGCCGAGAAAGAGATAGGCGACGGCCTTGTTGATGGACATGTCGAACGGACCGACATGGATCGATACCCACGGATGAAGCGTCCACTCGGAGGCCGGGTTGAACTTCTCCTCCTCCACCCCGCTCTCCTCAGCCGCGAGCGCGACAGCAGGCAGCGCAAGCAGCAGGAACGTCGTACAACCTAGGAGGCGCCTCATGCGCGCGCCTCAGCGCCGAAGTAGACGATAAGCGATACGGCGAGCTCGAGGGAGAACGCGAAGGCGTAGACCAACGCCGCGGCGATCCCGACGCGCTCGTCGGCCACGGTTACCGCGACGAGCGGTATCCCAACGGCCATAGCTCTGAAACTTGTCCCGATTCCACGCATGCCTGCGGCGGCGAGATTACCCGTGCCGAGCGGAAGCCGCGCCAGCAAGGCAGCAAACAGCTGTCCGCCGACCCAGAGAACAGCTGCGAGCAACCAGCCCTTCATGGGCCAGTCAGCGACAACGAACACCGGGAGCGCCAGTGCGATCAGCGCGGTGCCTGCGATCGCCGGTGCGAACCGCGCCGGAACAGCGTGCGGCGTCATCAGGCGATCGGCGATCACGATGCTCCGCGGGCGTACACGGTGTAGACCGCAGCAACGGCGAGCGGGATCCCGACGATTGCGCCCACGAGGAGGCCGATTCCCGCCCCGCCGAACACCCATCCCACAAGAGCTCCAACCCCCATCGCAACGCTTGTCGTCCCGAGCAAGAGCCCAGAGGCAGTCGCAAGGGAGTGCCCGGAGGACGTGGTCGCGGCGGCGGCCATCGGCCAGAGCATATCACCTAGTTTGTGACAGTCGAATCGGCTTTCCCATGCGGGATCCTGCGAACTTCGTCACATGCTTCAGAACGGGTCTGGCGACGTCAAGGACTGCGCGGCTCCTGCGTATCGTCGTCCACTTCGCGGCGCCGAACGCGCGGGTTTGCGAGCTTCACAATCTCGAGGAGATAGATGACGTACACCGAGAAGGCGAGAGCCACGAGAGCGAGCGCGACTACCGCAACCGTCTCCCAGAGGTGCCAGACACCGCTCTCGCGAAACGGGATGAACCGCGTCGCGAGGGCTGCCGTGCCGAGCGAGGCTGCCCATGCCCACATCGTTATCGCGGCGCGGCGCTGGCTGAACCCGATCGCGAGAAATCGATGGTGGAGATGAGATTTGTCAGGGGCGGATACCGGAAGCCCATGCTTGAGTCGCCGCGCGACAACGAACGACGTGTCGATGATGGGAATCGCGAGCACGAGCAATGGGAGAAACAGGACGACCGTCGACGCCGTCTTGAGCAGCCCCGCAACCGACACCGTCGCGAGGGTATACCCGAGTACAAGCGCACCTGAATCACCCATGAAGATGCGCGCGGGAAAGAAGTTGTGTCGGAGAAATCCGACACAGGCGCCGGCGACGACGGCCGAGAGAATCGCTGCGTCAGTCGTGCCGAGCGAAAGAGCAATCACCGCGAAGGTGGCCCCCGCGATCGCGCAGACGCCGGCCGCAAGCCCATCAAGGCCGTCGAGGAAGTTCACCATGTTCATGACGGCGACGATCCAGAACACGGTCAGTGGGATCCCGAGCCACGACGGCACGTCGACTGCGCCCAGGAACGGGAACGTGAAGTGGTCGATCCACACCCCATAGGCGGTCGGAATCGCTCCGGCGATGATCTGACCGGCAAGCTTCTGAAGCGGTGCCAGTTGGCGAAAGTCATCGACCGCGCCGACGAAACAGGCAACAGTGGCACCCAGCAGAACGCCGCGCATCTCACCCGAGAGATCGAGAAAGACGATCGCAGGGATGACGATCCCAACGAAGATCGCAAGCCCTCCAAGTCGCGGGATCGGACGCTTGTTGACACGGCGGGCGTCCGGATGGTCGACGACGCCAAGCAGACGAGCCAGCCCACCTACGGCCGGCGTCAAGAGGACGACGATGCCGAAGGCGAGCGCGGCTCCCCAGAGAACCTCGGGTGTCGCCCGCAGGTCGTCGATCATGTCCCGCGTCTACTTCGTGCCGTACAGCCGATCGCCTGCGTCGCCCAGACCGGGGACGATGTAACCCTTCTCGTTCAACGCGCGATCGATAGAGGCAACCACGATCGCAACATCAGGATGATCACGGTGAATCCGGGCAATGCCTTCGGGTGAGGCGATGAGTGCAATCAGTCTCACCGAGGTTGCGCCAGCGGCTTTGACTGACTCAACGGCAGCGGTCGTGGAGTTCCCGGTCGCGAGCATCGGATCGAGGAGAATCACGTCGCGCTCGGCGAGATCGTCTGGAAGCTTGACGTAGTACTCAACGGGCTGCAGCGTCTCCTCGTTGCGATAGAGCCCTATGAATCCGACGCGCGCACCAGGAATGAGAGACAGAACGCCGTCGAGCATCCCCATTCCCGCGCGCAGAATCGGACAGACTGCGACCTTCTTGCCCGAGATCCGGCGGGCCTCCATCTTCTCAAGCGGCGTCTCGATGATCGCGCTCTCGTCGGCGAGGTGCTTCGTCGCCTCGTACGTCAGGAGCAGAGTGAGCTCGTTGACCAGCTGACGAAACATCTGGGTCGTCGTGGTGACGTCGCGCAGGAGCCCCAACTTGTGCTGGACAAGTGGATGACGTACCTCGGTGACGAGCGAGACGGTGTCGGTCATGGGCTGGCCGCTGCTGCGAACGACGAGTAACCCGAGAGACCAGGGTAGAGCGGTCGGCTGTCGCAAAGGGCAGCGCTTCGAGCAGCGAGCGAGGTGATGTCGGCGTCGTCGGACAGCGTGCCGCAGATGATTCTCGCAACCTCGCGAAAGTCGGCTTCGTCGAATCCGCGCATCGTCGCGGCCGGAGTGCCCAGACGAACTCCCGAGGCCACCGTGGGCGGGCGCTCGTCGAACGGCACGGTATTGCGGTTCACAGTGATCGCGACCTCGTGCAGACGCTCCTCCGCGGCCTTGCCCGTCCAATCGGACGCGCGCAGATCGAGTTGGACGAGGTGGGTGTCCGTCCCACCCGTGAGAACACTCAGCCCACCAGCGATAAGCTCCTCGGCGAGCGCGTCGGCGTTCGCCCGCACGTGGGTCTGGTAGTGACGAAATCCTTCGCTCGCTGCGATCTTGAAGCACGTTGCCTTGGCGGCGATCGCATGCATCAGCGGGCCACCCTGTAGGCCGGGAAAGATCGCACGGTCGATCGCCTTGGCGTGCTCCTCGCGACAGAGGATGAAGCCGGCACGCGGCCCAGCGAGGGTCTTGTGCGTCGTCGAAGTGACGACATCGCAGTCCTCGACGGGGTTCGGATGGAGACCAGCCGCGACGAGCCCGGCGAAGTGCGCCATGTCACACCACAGCAGCGCGCCCACCTCATCGGCGACGCGCCGGAACATCTTCGTATCGACCACGCGGGCGTAGGCGGAGCCGCCGCAAAGCACGAGCTTTGGTCGATGCGCCAACGCCAGCGCAAGCACCTCCTCCTCCTCGACGCGGCTCGTCTCGCGCGAGACGCCGTACTGGACGACGTCGTACAGCCTGCCCGAGAAGTTGACCTTCAGGCCGTGCGTGAGGTGGCCACCGTGGTCGAGTCGTAGCGCGAGCACCTTGTCGCCCGGCTCAAGGAGCCCGTGATACACCGCCAAGTTTGCCGAGGCCCCGGCGTGCGGCTGGACGTTCACGTGCTCCGCGCCAAAGAGCGACTTCGCCCTGTCGATCGCGAGCTGCTCGATCTCGTCGACGACCTCGCAACCCCCGTAGTAGCGCTTCCCCGGGTAACCCTCTGCGTACTTGTTTGTCGGAACCGAACCAACGGCCTCGAAGATCGACGGCCACGTGAAGTTCTCAGAGGCAATCAGCTCGATCTGGGCACGTTGCCGCTCGAGTTCGCGTCCGAGAAGATCAGCGATATCCGGATCGATCTCCGCGAGCCCCGCGGTCTGGAGGTGGGCGAACGATTCTGCGGCCGACATGCGCCGCATCCTAGAGGCTTGATGTGGGTTGAGGGCACGCAACCCACATCTAACCTCTTGAGGCTCAAGCCTCCAAGGGAGCGGTGCCTACGCGCGGCGGCGTTCGACCGATCCGGCCCGGTCAACTCGATCGAGGATGCCTTCATCGCGTCCCGGCCCACCCACAACGAAGTCGCGACGGCCGTCGCGGGCAAGGAGAAGGTCGTCGCCCGAACCACCATCGAGTCGGTCGTGACCGTTCCCGCCGATCAGGTCGTCGAGGCCGGAACCACCGAAGATGCGATCATCGCCCGCGCCTCCCTCCAGCCGGTCATTGCCATCGCCGCCGGCGAGAACGTCGTTGCCGTTCGACCCGAACAGCCGGTCGTCGCCTCCGAGGCCACAGATCACATCCTTCCTCGACCTGCCGCGAAGCACGTCAGGCCCGGCCGTCCCCACGATGGTGCAGCGCAACGGCCTTCCGGAAGGATCGCGCGGCACCGGCGCAGTGGCGAACGACATCACCTTCCCATCGAATCGACCACCCGAGCTCTCGACCACGAGCCTGAACCAGTAGCGCGTCCCGGCAGTGAGCCCCGTGAGCCTCGCTGCCACGCGTGCGACGGTGCCTGGTTGAACGCTGCCGGAGGAGGTTCGTCGACCGAGTGACGACGTCCGTCCGTACTCGAACCACCAGTTCGTCTCCGACCCGGCAGGGTCGACACGCCCATTCACTGTCGCCCGCGCGATCGCCAGACCGGTCACGTTCCCCGTGGTTGCATTCGGCGGCATCGCCGTCCTGAAGGTGGTGCCAGCGCCCGCGACGCGCCCACCCGAGCTTTCAGCTACGAGCCGGACATACACCGTGGCGGCGTTCGGAAGCCCTGTAAGCCGAGCCGTCACCGCGACCGTCGCCGTCGCCGAACCCGCGCTCCCAACGGCGGTGCGTTGTCCGTAGGTGTCCGTCAAACCCCACTCGAACCACCAGCTCGTTGTACGTCCATTCGGGTTGACCGTCCCGCTGACGGTTGCCTCGGTGCCCTGTATGAGCGCCACCTGCCCGGTCACAACCGTTGGTCCCGCAGAGGTTCTGAAGCTCCGGACCGACCCGAGGGTCGTGCCCGCGTCGCTGCGGCCCGCGACCCGGTAGTAGACGATCGAGCCAACCGCCAAGCCCGTCACCGTTTCCGATATCGAAACCGCGGAATCCCCTCCGCCGAGCGTGCGCTCTGGCGTCTTCCCCCCGAGCGAGGTGGAGGAGGTGCCGTACTCGAACCAGCCGACGGCCTGGCGACGGTTCGGGTCGACGGTGCCCGTGAGGCGCCCCGACGTTGGCCGAATATCCCTTGCCGACCCGGTAGCGACGGACGGTGCGGGATCCGTCCGGAAGGTGCGGTTTGCCCCGCGCGACGTTACGCCGCCTCCGACCGCCACGAAGCGGTAGTTGTAAAGGGTTCCCTCACCAAGCAGCGAGAGGACAGCGGTTACCGCAACCGCCGACGTCCCGCTCCCAGCCGCTCGCGTGGTTGTCCTCGAGCCGTACGAGGTACTCGTGCCGTACTCGACGAACCAGTTTGTCGCAACACCGTTCGGATCAACCGTCCCTGCGACGGTTCCCCCGAAGGGTCCGATGAGACTCGCCGCACCGGTGGTGGCAACGGGGGTCGTCCCCCCGGTCGTCCTGAACGACGCCTCTGCTCCCACGGAGGGCCCATCGGAGTTGGTCGCCCGGAAGCGGTAGAAGTACGTCGTACCCGCTTGAAGACCAGTGAGCTGCTGGCTTACGTCCACAAAGGTCGTGCCGTTTCCCGCACTGTGTGATGTGGACTGAGAGCCGAATGCGTTCGTCGTGCCGTACTCCACGAGCCACGTTGTTGCCAGCCCGCGCGGGTCGACGGTTCCCGCCACTGTGACGGTCGACGACCCGATTGAAGAGGCAGCACCCGTGGTGACACTCGGTGGCGCAGCACCTGCTAGCCCCGCGGTAGCCAGTGCGACCGCGGCGACGACGGGTATCACGAGACGAGTGAGCACGGATCGAACCTACTCGGCTCCCATTAGCCGCCGGTCTTCAGGGGGTCAGGAATGTGTTAACACCGCGGCGAGACAGAACGGGCTAACGCGAGTGCCTCCGACGCCGCAATCGCACCCTCACGGACCACTACCGGCTCAGGGCCTGTGAGGTCGATCACGGTCGATGGGATCCCGGGTAGGTCACCCCCGTCGAGAACCGCCGTACCTCCTTCGATGAACTCGGACGGCACGTCTGCGAGACGTCGTGGGTCGGACCCGCCGGGTCGGTTAGCGCTCGTTGCGGCGACCGCTCCGACTGCCTCGAGCACCGCACGCACGGATCCCTCAAGCCGAGGCACGCGAACTCCGATCGCGTCGGGGCGCGTGCCTGTCAGCCACGGGAGCCGGTGGGCTGGGTTCGGGAAGATCAGCGTGTATGGGCCTGGCAGCAGTACGCGCGCAATCGCCTCGGCATGTCCTCGCAGCTCCGGGACGGATTCGATCAGGGCCTCGATCGACGAAGCGACGAGCGCAGTCGGTTGGCGGCTCCCGCGCCCTTTGAGCCTGTACAGCTGCTCGACGGGCCTGCGACGCAGCCCGTCCGCGGCGAGGCCGTACACCGTGTCGGTAGGGATGACGACCACCTCGCCCCTGCGGATCGCCGCGATCACCTCTGTCGTCTCAGCCTCCACGTCTTCCCTCCACGACCCGTTCCCGGCCAGCCAGATCCTTCGTTACGAGAACGTCGCCGAACCCTGTGTGGTTCAAGATGTCCACGACAGCGACCGCCTGTCCCTCGCCAACCTCGACGACGAGCACGCCGTCGGTTGAAAGCACCGCGAAAGCAGCCGGCACGATCGCCAGGTACGCATCGGTGCCGTAGAGAGCGATCGGTGGCTCATGCTCGCGTACTTCGACCTGCAGCAGAGGTTCATCTCGCGGATCGACGTACGGTGGGTTCGCGAGCACCGCATCCCACGGGCCATCGGGGAGCCCGTCACGAAAGTCGTGGAGGTCAAGCGACATCCGCAGCCCCGTCCGCTCGATGTTCTCGCGGGCGAGTGCGAGCGCGTCTGGTGAGATATCGATTCCCGTCACCTGCGAACCCGGGTGCTCGTCAACCACTGCAAGCCCGATCGCGCCCGCCCCGGTGCCCACGTCGAGCACGCGCGGCGCATCCATGCCGGCGATGAGCGCAAGCGCTCGCTCGACGAGCGTCTCGGTCTCGGGCCGTGGGATCAGTGCCCGTGCGTCCACCCGCAGGGAGAGACGCCTGAAGCCCCATTCCCCGAGCACGTACTGCAGCGGTTCCCGCCTAGCACGACGTGCGACGAGGTCCCGAGCGGACTCGAGCTCCTGCGGTTCGAGCGGTCGGTCGAGGTACATATAGAGCTCGATCCGCTCGAGACCCAGCGCCTTGCCAAGCAGGAGCTCAGCGTCGAGCCTTGGCGTCTCGGAGCCCTTCTCCTTGAGATGCTCTGTCGAGCGCCGAAGGACCTCGCCAATCGTCACGCGACAGCCTCAACCAATCATCTAAATGGCTGCAGCTTCGAGAGCTTGCCGACGTTCCTCAGCAGCGAGTGCCTCGGTGTACTCCTCAAGATCGCCAGCGAGGATCTGATCGAGCCGGTGGACGGTGAGCTTGATTCTGTGATCGGTGAGCCGGTTCTCGGGAAAGTTGTACGTCCGGATCTTCTCGGCCCGCTCTCCCGAACCGACCTGTGCTTTCCGCGTCGCTGCGATCTCGGCCTGCCGGCGCTCTCGCTCGGCCTCATAGAGCCGCGCGCGAAGAACCCGCATCGCCTTGTTCTTGTTCTGAAGCTGTGACTTCTCGTCCTGCATCGCGACAACGATCCCTGTGGGCATGTGCGTGATCCTCACAGCCGAATCGGTCGTATTCACCGACTGACCGCCGGGACCGGTCGAGCGGTAGACGTCGATCTTCAGATCTTTCTCCTCAATGGTGACCTCGACCTCTTCCACCTCCGGCATGACGGCCACGGTGGCGGTCGAGGTGTGGATCCGTCCCTGGGACTCGGTCTCGGGCACGCGCTGCACGCGGTGCGTGCCACCCTCCCATTTGAACACCGAGTAGGCACCGTCACCCTTCACGGCGAACACCATCTCCTTGACCCCCCCGGCATCGCTCTCATTCGCAGAGAGGAGCTCTGTCCTGAACCCCCGTCGCTCCGCGTACCGCTGGAGCATCCGTGCAATCTCGCCGGCCCAAAGCGCGGCCTCGTCGCCACCAACCCCCTGGCGCACCTCGACGAGGACATCCTTCTCGTCGGCTGGATCGCGCTCGACCAGCGCGACCTTGAGCTCGTCCTCGAGTCGCGCTACCTCCAACTCGAGGTCGCCCGCGAGCGACGCGAGCTCTGCATCATCGTGCGCAGCGTCGAGGTCGGCACGAACCTGACTCCAGGCACGGGCGATGCGCACGGGTGCCTCGAGCTCCTTGAGGCGTCGGCCGACATCAGCCGCTTCGCGGTGATCGTTATAGACCGCTGGATCCGACAGGCGAGCCTGAAGATCGGTGTAGGAGCGCTCAAGCTCCTCGACGAGCTGATCGATGGCTGCCACGGCGAGCTACCTCAGCGTCGCTGCGAGCGTGACCTCAGGAATCCCAGCCAGCGCCTTCGAAACAGGACAGTTTGCCTTCGCGCCGTCGGCAGCCGCCGCGAAGTCCTCGGCGTCGATTCCCGGAACAACCGCATTGACGGAGATTGCGCCCTTGACGATCCCCTCACCGGGCTGAAACGTCACGGTCACCGACGTCTCAAGCCTTTCGGGCGGTGTTCCCGCCTTCGAGAGTGCTCCGGAGAGAGCCATCGAGTAGCACGAGGCCCAAGCCGCGGCGACCAGCTCCTCGGGACTCGTGCGCCCGTCCGCGCTCTCAGCGCGTGAGGCCCACGACACGGGCAGCGCCCCGAAGGCGCCACTTCCAACGACATCGATTGTCCCACTCCCTTCGAGCAGCGAGCCGGTCCACGTCACCGAAGCGGTCCTATCTGTCGCCATCAGCTCACCCCTTCAAGCGTCGTCGTAACTTCGACGGTTGCACCTGCGTCACGGAGGAGCGTTGTGAAGGAGCACCCAGCGTCGGCAGCAGCGGTTGCCGTTTGGAGGGACGCTTCATCGATACCGGAGCCTGCGACCTGCACGACGAGGACGGAGCCAACGATCAGGTGCCCCCTCCCCTCAACCTCGTCCATCGTAATCGTGCAGTGGACGCCGACCTGGTCAGGCGGGAGATCTGCGTTCGAGAGCTCGCCCGCGAGCGACATCGCAAAGCACCCTCCGTGAGCGGCCGCGAGAAGCTCCTCTGGGCTGGTACGGCCCTCCGGGTTCCCGATCCTTGTCGGAAATGAATACGGAAGCGCGGTGAAGGCGCCAGAGGTTGCGGCGGTCAACGCACCACTCCCTCGCGCCATCGTTCCGAGCCAGGTCACCTCTGCCGCACGGACAATTCTGGGCATCAGACGCTGCTTCTCATGCCATGACCTCGACCTTGCCCGCGTCGGCCGCATCCTCGTTGGCCTCGCGCCGCCGGACCTCGGCGATCGCACGAATTGAGACCTCGATCTGATCGAGCGTGGGCTCACGGGTTGTCAGCCGCTGGAGCCAGAGACCCGGTGCGAGGAGCATCATCAGCGCCCGGTTGTCCTGGTGGCGTCCCGCGTAGCGGATCAGCTCATAGGCAAGCCCGGCGATCACGGGAAGCAACGCAATCCGACTCGCGACTAGCCAATACCAGACGGGCCGCCCGACGAACGCGAAGACGAAGATCCCGATGACCATTACCCATAGCAAAAACGCCGTTCCGCAACGCGGGTGAATCAAACTGAATTTCTGCACGTTCTCGGGTGATAGCTCCGACCCCGCTTCGAGCGCATTGATTGTCTTGTGCTCGGCGCCGTGGTATTGGAAGACGCGCTTGAGATCGGGGATCAGGCCAACAAGGCCGATGTAGGCAATGAAGATCGTCACGCGGACGACTCCTTCGACAAGAACGAACCAGGTCGTCCCCTCGATTGGGAGCCAGCTCACGAGGAGCGCGGGGCCGACCTTGAACAACATGAGGGCGAACCCGATTGCGATCACGAACGAGAACGCGATCTGGCCACGCGAGATCTCGGTGACGACCTCTCCGTCGTCGTCCTCCTCCCGCGAGGCGACGTTCGCGGAGATCGCGAGCGCGCGGAACCCGATTGCAAGCGACTCGCCGAGCGCGATCACGCCACGGATCACCGGTAGCCGCCACACGCGGTGGCGTTTCATCGGCGATGAGACATCGCGAGCGACCTCTTCGATCTCGCCGTCCGGGCGCCGAATCGCAACCGCCCAGCACGACGGGCCACGCATCATCACGCCTTCCAGGACGGCCTGGCCACCATAGGACACGCTGGTGCCAGCGCGGAGCAGGACAGAGAGAAGCCGACGCATAGACGACAACGCTACCGGCGAGGAGGGAGGTTGGGCACGAACGGACGCTTACGCGTCGTCCGCGGCCTTCTTCTCAAGTCGGCGCTGGAAGCGCTCGACCCGTCCACCCGCGTCCATCAGCTTCTGCTTGCCCGTGTAGAACGGGTGGCACGCTGCGCAGACCTCGACGCGAAGCTCGGCCTTCGTCGAGCGCGTCGTGAACTCGTTCCCGCAGGAACAGGAGACATGCGCGAGGACGTACTCGGGATGGATATCGGTCTTCATCGAACGGCCAGAATAGCAGAGGCGACCTCGGCCGAAACGTTGCCTCCCGAGACGACGACGACCGCTCGACCGAACGTCAATGCACCACTTGAAAGGGCTGCGACACCTGCCGCGGCGGCAGGCTCGCATGCCAGTTTCAGGTCGGAATAGACGCGTCGCATTGCCTCCTCGATCGCGTCGTCAGAGACGAGAACGGTTGCGACGCCGTGTTCGCGGCAGCATTCAACGGCAATCGACCCTGCAAACGGGGCGTCGAGCCCACCCGCCCGCGTGATCGGTGAGAGCGGCACAGACCGCCCAGCAGCGAGACCGAGATGCAACGCAGCGGATCCCTCTGGCTCGACCGCCACGACCTTGACTCCGGCGGACGCAACGGCTGTCGCAATTCCCGAAACCAACCCGCCTCCACCCGTCGGAACGATGATCGTGTCGACGTCGGGCACGTCCTCGAGGATCTCGAGACCTACGGTCCCTTGCCCGGCGACCACCAGTGGATCGTCGAACGGATGGATCGGTATACGTCCCGTCTGCTCGACGATCTCATTCATGCGCGTGAACGCGGCAGCCGGATCTCCGTCGACCATCTCGACCGTCGCTCCGAGGGCACGTGTCTGCTCGAGCTTGTACGTGCTCGCGCCGGCGAACATCACCACGACGCAATCGATCTGTTCATTCGCCGCACCCCAGGCAAGGGCCATCGCGTGGTTCCCGGCAGAGACACCGATCACTCCACGGGCTCGCTCGTCCTGCGTGAGCGCCGAGATGCGGTTGGTTACGCCGCGCACCTTGAACGAGCCCGCGTGCTGAAAGAGCTCCGCCTTCACCATGAGCCCTGGCCCGAGAACCGACGCGTCAAGTACCGGTGTTCGGCGGACCCGGCCACGGATGAGCGAGGCGGCGCGCTCGACATCGTCGCGGGTCGGGATCACAACGGCCATACCGTGACTGTAGAGGCTTGATGGATGCAGAATGCCGTGATGGAGACGGTCTCACCTCTCGGGCTACCGCGACGTCGCGCTGCTCGAGCCAGGCGAGCCGTACTCGGAATCGCCATCATCGGCTGGCTTCTGGCCGCGCGGAGCCTCCTCCACACAGTCGTCCCTGACGATCTCAAGCTCCCTGCAATCGACGTTCAGGCGACGTTCGGCCGTGACCTCGTGCAAGCCGCCGAGGCGTACGAGCGTGTCCCGTTGATCCTCTGGGTGCTGGTTCAGATCGCGCTCGTGACGGCCTTCTGGGTCTACGCTCGACGTGGAGCTGCGATGACGCGTGAGTCGGCGGCAGGGCCGATCGGAACCGGGATGCTGCTCGGCATGCTCGGCCTCGCGCTGACCTGGGCGGTGAGGCTGCCGTTTGGTCTCACCGCGCTGTGGTGGGATCGGCGCCATGACGTCTCTGAGGTCGGGTACCTGGAGTGGGCACTAGGCGGTTGGGCTGAGCTCACGGCATCGTTCATCTCGATCTGCATCGCGTTGCTCATCGTGATGGCGCTCGCACGGGCGATTGGCGAGTGGTGGTGGATCCCGGGGGCAGCCGTCTTCGTGGCGATTGCCTTCGGATTCAACGCGATTGCACCCTGGCTCACGTCGGATCTCCACGACCCGGCAACCGACCCCAAGCTGACGGCGACGTACGACCAGTTGGCGACGACCCAGGGAATCGAAGGCATACCGCTGATGATCGAGGAGGTAAGTGGTGATACGAGCCAAGCGAACGCCTACGCCTTTGGCGTAGCGGGGACACAGGAGATCGTCCTGTGGGACACGCTTCTCGACGGACGGTTCACCGACGGCGAGGTCGCGGTGGTGCTGGCCCACGAGCTTGGGCACCACTCGAGTCGACACATCGCGGAGGCGATCGCCTGGTTCGCGCTGTTCGCGTTCCCGGGCGCGTGGATCCTCATGCGTGCGACCAGGCGACGCGGCGGGATGGGCACGCCCGAGGCGATCCCACTTGCGCTGCTCGTGGTCACGCTGTTCAGCACAGCGACCTCGCCCGTACAGAACTGGGTGAGCCGTCAGATGGAACGCGAGGCAGATTGGAAGGCGCTCACGACAACCAGCGATCCGCGTTCGGCGCGGAAGCTCTTCGAGGGCTTCTCGCAGACCTCACTTGGCGATCCCAGCCCACCGACGTGGGCCTACCTGCTGCTTTCAACGCACCCGACACTCGCGCAGCGGGTCGCGATGGTCAAGGCGTGGGAGCAGATTGAGGCCTCGAAGTGAAGCGGTCGCTGTTAGCGCTTCGAGACGGTGGAACGCGCAGTCGCCTCGGTACCGACTGGCGTCGGAACCGGAGCGGCTCGCCGTGACCGCTGCCGAGATACTCGGCCCGGCTTCTCGGTCGGGCGGATCTCGGACAATGCGACGCTGACATCGGCGACCAGTGCCTCAAGCGCGGCCAACCGTTGCCCGAGCTCCTCGGTCTTGCATTCGAGCTCGACACGGGCAGCCTGTGCTTCCTCGAGCAGAACACGGAGCTCGTCTTCCTCAGGCGCGAGGGCAACCGCAGAAGCGACCTGATCCACCCCCGAAATGCTCCGGGGCTGGTCGTCGGTCGTGACAGCGCGCATCTCGTCCCACTGACTCGCGAGCGCGTCAGCCAGGTAAAGGCGGTCGAGACCGAACCGCTCGACGCAGATCTCGCCAAGCGGGCGACCGCTTTCCTGTTGCTCAGCCAGAGCGCTCGCCAGCTGACCCTCGGTGATCAACCCTCGATCGACGAAGATCGCTCCAATCCGACGGTAGGTAGGCGTCTGCGCGTACTCGTCCACGCCCCCGCTATCGGCTTCTTCGGGCTTGACCTGAAGGGGGACACCCGGACTACGTCAGGGTGTACTCGGGACCCGAGCCGCCCTCCGGGGGTGTCAGACGACCACCCTTGGCAGTGATCGCGCCGCACTGAACGCAGTTTGACGGCGTCAGGTTCACGCTGACCGTGCCGTCTCCGTTGTCCTCGCCCACTTCGTACACCTGTGCCGGGCACATCCACGCCCACATCTCGGCGAGGTCACGCGGCACGTTCGTCTCGATGCGCACGTGGTTCGGCTGGTCGTCGCGCGTGCGATTCCCCGAAGCGAAGACCGACGAGAGCTTGTCGAAGGTCAGACGCCCATCGGCGGCGGGATACCGGAACGCCCGACCAGTGCGCATAAGCGGCGCAACCGCATTCGGGTGGCTCGGGCGGTCGCCCGGTGGGAGTTTTCCCTTCGAGATGGTCATGGCGCTGGCGAGTGCACCGCCCACGAAAAACCCCTTGTCGAAGACCTGGCGCATGTTTCTGACCTCGGTCATCTCCTTCCACATGTAGCTCGCGCGGATGGCCTCGTCGTAGCTCTCAAGCGCCCCTGATCGTCCCGCCACCTCTCCGCGCTGCAATGCTGCGAAGGCCGCCTCAGCCGCCAACCGGCCGGACTCGATCGCGTAGTGGACACCCTTTAGGCGAGGGACGTTGACGAGCCCGGCGCTCTCGCCGACGAGCAGAAGTCCTGGAGCGTTGAGTTTGGACGGCATCGACAGCAAACCGCCCTCCGTGATCGTCTTGGCGCCCCACGCGACGCGCTCACCGCCGTCGAGAAGCTTGCGGATCAGTGGATGCGTCTTGAACTCCTGGAGTACATCGTGTGCCGAGAGCTCGAGGTCGCGGTACTCAAGCCCAAGGACGAAGCCGAGCGAGACGTGATCGTCCCCCATCGGATAGATCCACGAGCCGCCGAACTCGCCAAAGCGCGCGCTCTTCCGCAGCGGCCACCCCATTGTGTGGACGATCCGTCGCAACGGCTTCGCGACCTTCCACACCTCCTTCACCCCAAGCGCCCACACCTGCGGATTGCGCCCTTCCAGCCCGAACTGCTCGATCGCAGCACCGGTCAGGTGCCCCGCCGTACCCTCCGCGAGCACGGTGAGTCTTGCGGTGACATCAGCCCCCGGCTCAAAGTTCGCAAGCGGCTCGCCCTCACGGCCCCGCCCCTTGTCACCCGTGCGAACGCCGACCACGCGGCCGTGCTCAACAAGCAGTCGTGCACCTGCTGTCTCGGGCAGGATCATCGCGCCGAGCTGTTCGGCCTGCTCGCCCAGGAAACGGCCGAGCGTCGCCAACGAGACGATCGTGTTGCCGTGATTCATCATCGTCGGCGGAGGGGGAATCCGCAGCGCACGCTTCTCGGTCAGGAGGTACACCGCCTCGTGCTCGACGTTGCCGTACGTCGGCATGTCCTCAAGTGCGAGTCGCCCTGCGAAGAGCCTTCTGATCGCCCGCGGATTCATCACCGCACCCGAGAGGAGATGTGAACCTGGCTGCTTGCCCTTCTCGAGTACCGCCACCGGGACCTCACCGAGCCTCGCGCGGATGTCCGGGTGTTCCTCGAGAAGCTGACCCAAGCGGATCGCACACGCGAGGCCCCCAGGCCCGCCGCCGACGATGAGAACGCCTACATCGATCCGGTCCGCGATCGGGTCGGTGGGTGTCCCGACAACCTCGCCGTGCCGAAACGGTGGTGGAAAGTCGGCCGGCCGCAGACCGCTCATCTCGCTATCCCTTGCGGGCGCGGAGCAACTCGGTGAGCTTCGGGGCTATCTGGTGGAGATCTCCGACGACCCCGAAATCCGCGAAGTCGAAGATCGGAGCGTTCGGATCCTTGTTCACCGCGACGATCGTTCCTGAGCCTTGCATTCCCACCTTGTGCTGGATCGCCCCCGAGATCCCGAGGGCGACGTAGAGCTTTGGGGACACGCTCTTGCCGGTCTGTCCGACCTGCGTCGAATACGGGTACCAGCCGGCGTCGACCACTGCCCGGGTCGCGGCGACTGCGCCACCCAGTGCGGCCGCCAGCGCCTCGCAAAGCTCGAAAGCCTCGGGCGCGCCAAGGCCGCGACCACCAGCGACGATGATCTCGGCCTCTTCAATCGACGGACCACTCGCCACCTCCTGGAGATGCTCGACGAGCTCGGCCTTGGTCGAGAAATCGCGAAAGGTGGCCGTGACCGGGGTGAGCTCGGCCGTCCCGGAGTCTTCAACCGGGTCAAACGATCCTGAGCGGAAGAGCGCGAGCCGCGGCGTGCTCGTCCACCCCGCGTCGACCAGAACGGAGTCGCCAAGAGCTGGCCGCTTCCCGACGAGATCGCTGCCCCTGACTTCAAGGTCGACAAGATCCCAGTTCAGACCTGCATCGAGGCGCGCGGCAAGTCCGGCAGCAACATCGGCGGACAACACCGACGCCGCGAAGAGCACTGTGTCCGCTTGGCTCTGCCTGACGACGGCCTCAAGCGCATCCACGCGAGGCTGCGGGAGCGGCGTGGCCAGCGTGGGATCATCGACAACAAAGACCTTGGTCGCGCCCGCCGAAGCGGCCACTCCGGCAACGTCGTGTCCGAGGACGACCCCCGCGACGTCAAGGCCGAGGGATGTAGCGCGCGCCAGCACACCGAGCCCGCCCTTGACCAGCTCGCCGTCGTGATGCTCGAGAAAGACGAGTGCCGTCACTAGATCAGCCTCTTCTCGGCCAGGTAGTCAACAATCTTCTCTGCTGCCGAGCCGTCGTCGTCGAGCCTGATCTGCCCGCTCTTTGGGGGCGGCGGGGTCGTTGCGGTCACAACCGTGCGAGAACCCGGTTGGCCGACACGGCTTACATCAGCCCCGATGTCGGCGAGGGAGAGAATCTCCTGTGGCTTCGACTTCGCGCCCATGATCCCCTTGAGCGATGGATAGCGCGGGGAGTTGATCGCGTCGGAGACAGCGACGATCGCTGGCAAGGGCGCGCGGATGACGTCGTAACCAAACTCCGTTTGTCGCTTGCCGGTCAGCGTCGCCCCGTCGATCGTCAGGGCCGCGACCTGTGAGACGAGTGGTCGAGAAAGGCGGTCGGCGACCGCAGCCCACATCACGGCGCCGTCACCGTCGCTCGACTGCTGCCCGAAGAGGATGAGATCGGGACTCTCCCGTTCGAGCACCGTCGCGAGGACATAGCTCGTTGCAAGGAGGTCGGAGCCCGCCGCAGCGTCGTCGGACACGAGTATCGCGCGGTCGGCTCCCATGGCAAGCGCCTTGCGCAGCGATTCCATCGCCTTCTCAGGCCCGAACGACACGACCACGACGTCTCCGTCGTGCGCCTCCATGAGGCGCAACCCCACCTCCACCGCGTTGATATCGGTGGCGTTGAGAGTCGCCGGCCGATGCCGCCGTTGCCAGCAGGAGCGCCGACATCATACCGGCCAGCACCC
>JANNQQ010000336.1:0-4682 GCA_031400835.1 Actinomycetes bacterium
CGAAATCGCTGCGTGAGCCCACGCCTCCCCGTCGTCTCAGGACATGACGCGGTGCGAGCATTGCGCGCAGCTGGCTTCGAACAGATCAGCCAACGAGGAAGTCATCTCAAACTCCGGAACGCCGAAGGCCGAACGGCGATCGTTCCGATGCACCGAGAACTCGCTCCCGGGACACTGCGCTCGATTCTCCGTCAAGCGGGACTGACCGTCGACGAGTTCAGCAACCTGCTCTGAACGACCACGAGGCCCGCCAGCTCGCAATCGCCAAGGCGCGGCGCAAGGACTCGATGCCCCTCCGCCTCCGAGCGAGCGGAAAGCACAGCGGCGAAGCCGCGAAGCGGGCGACGCCGGAAAAATGGAGCTAAGCGGGCTCGAACCGCTGACCTCCTGGGTGCGATCCAGGCGCTCTCCCAGCTGAGCTATAGCCCCGTGCGCGGCAAAGTGTAGCGCCCTCTCAGACGGCCTTGCCCATTCGACCGGCGCGGATGGCGGCGGCCATGTCGGCCGACTCCTCGCGCCACCACGTTCCGTCTTCGAGCTCGATCGCCGGAACTGCGCTTTGCCCGGTTGCGGCGATGACCTCGGTTCGCTTGCTCCTGATCGGCCACGCCTCCTTGACGACCTCGTACTCGATCCCTTGCTCGTCGAGCGCGTTCTGCACCCGCCAGCATGGGTGACCGTTGATCTTCAGCCACATCACGCTGCAGCGGTGAAGCTTGACTGCCATTCGAGCCTCCTGTCGGGAACGACCTACGATACTCCGGTGCGAGCAATTGTTGTCGACGGAACCGGCCAGCCGGCGCTCGCGGAGGTAGCCGAGCCCGATGGCCCCGGCGACCTCGTGCGGGTGGTCGCATGTGGACTTTGCGGGTCCGACGTTGAGAAGCTCAACTCTGCGCACGCCGGCAGAGTGTTGGGGCATGAGGTCGTCGCCGAGACAGCCGACGGGCGGCGGGTCGCACTCGTTCACCACTCCGCGTGCGGTGCATGTTCGCACTGCGTCACCGGGCATGAGTCGTTGTGTTCAGCGTTCATGGCGCCGACAATCCGCCCGGGTGGGTTCGCGGAACGGGTGCGGGCGCAGGGGTGGGTGGAGCTGCCTGCTGAGATCGATGACGCCCACGGCACCATGGTGGAGCCGCTCGCCTGCGTCCTTCGCGGCGTGCGCCTGGTTCCGCCTGGGAGTGTCCTTATCGTGGGACACGGCTTCATCGGCCACTTGTTCGCGTCTGTGCTCCGGCACCGCGGAGAAACGGTGTTCGCGGTCGACGCCGACCCTCGGCGGGCGGGGTCAGACCCAAACGGCCCGGTCGATACGGTCGTTCTCGCGGGGAACGGTGGAGTCGACACCGCACTCGCAGCCGTGCGGCCGGGCGGGACGATTCTGGTGTTCGCCGACGCCGGTTCGATCCCGGCAGCCGACGTGTACCGGCGCGAACTGTCCGTCGTCGGGGTTCGCTCAGCGGCTCCTCAGCTGATGGCGGAGGCCTTGGCCCTGATGCCCACGCTCGACCTGCCGGCACCGGTCGTGCTTCCGCTCGCATCGTTCGGCGAAGGACTTGCGCTCTTCCGACGACGCGACGCGCTCAAGGTCGTGTTCACCCCGTGAGAGCACTCGTGTTCCATGGCCCGGGAGACGTGCGGGCCGAGGAGGTGCCCGACCCCGTTCCTGGCCCGGGCGACGTGCTCGTGCAGGTCGAAGTTGCACTCACAGATGGGACCGATGCCAAGGCATTCCATCGCGGCCACCCGTTGCTGCTGGGGCCGCCGCCGAGTCCATTTGGACATGAGTTCTGCGGGATCGACGTCTCGTCTGGACGTCGCGTCGTTGCGGCCAACTCGGCGCCCTGTGGCGTGTGCGCTCCGTGCGGACGCGACGAACAGACGCTTTGCGAGAACCTCCTGCCCCTGCTGAACGGCGCGTATGCCGAGTTGCTTCTCGTACCAGAGCGTATTGCACGGACGAACCTCCTCCCCGTGCCGGTCGGAATGGCACCGGAAGTCGCGGCCATGGTCGAACCGCTCGCGTGCTGCCTCCACGGGGTCGAGCGTGCAGGGGTCGGACCCGGCGCCACCGTCGCAATCGTCGGGGTTGGGCCGATCGGGCTCATGTTGTGCGCCTGCGTCCGTGACGCCGGGGGCACGCCGGTCGTTGTCGGCGGTCGCCCTGAGCGACGAGCGTTGGCTCCCCTCTTCGGCGCGACGCCTGGAGACGGCGTGGCTGCGGACATCGTGATCGAGGCGGCGGGAACGATTGGTGCATGGGAGCGCGCGCTCTCGCTTGTGCGGCCAGGCGGCACGGTGCTCGCGTTCGGTGGTCTGCCACGCGACGCGCGCGTCGCAGTCGACCCGTACCGCATCCACTACGAGGAAGTGCGACTCCTTGGCGCGTTCCATCACACACCGCGCCAGGTGCGCGCGGCACTCACGTTCCTGGGGAGTGCGGCCGTGCCGTTCGAGAGGCTCGTCACGCACAGCGTTGGGTTGGAGGGGGTCGCCGGTTTGTTCGCGGAGCCGCCCGTCGACTATCTCAAGGCTGCAGTCATTCCCTGATCCCCGCGACCGCAAGCCCCTCGGATCGCGCTGCTCTTGCGAGTTCACGATTCCAGGTCACGAGCACGGGGTCGCCGCGACCGAGCTCGAGCGCAGTCGCGAGGTGAACCGCGTCCATTCCGCGGAGCGCATGACGTCGCGCGAGAGATCCGGCGCCGCGCGCGAGATCTGCATCAGCGGCAACCGCGGTGACCTTCTCCCAAAGATCATCGAGCCGAGACTCGGCGGCTGCCCGTCCCGACGGCGTGACGCGGTGTGACCGCTCTGCGGCGCCGATCGCGGCAACCGTCTCGGGGAACGTGATCCAGGAGGTCGCGATGGAAGCGTCGAGGTTCCAGAGAGCCCGCGTCTCGTCCGAGCCTCTCTCAACCATGAGGAGCTTCACCAATGCGGACGTCTCGACGTAGAGCAGCTCAGTAATCCTTCGAGCGACGCTGTTCGAACAGCGTGTCGGTGACCGGGCTCGACCCGTCGCCGTCTCCCTCAAGTGCCACAGGTCGCCACGGCTTCGTCGGCGGAGTTGCCCGACCCTCGCGCACAAGGCGCGCAAGGACGCTCTCGGCATTGGCCGCTTCGATCCGAACCTTTGGTGCTCCTCGCTCGGTCACGACGACCTCCTCACCCGCGGCTGCTCGTTCCAGCCACGTGCTCAGGTTCTCCCGAAACTCGCGGACGCCGACAAGTACGGTCATAGGGTAAGTGTACTCAATACATCATGCAAGTGTCCACATTGGACAAGCCTTTTTCAGACGTTGAACAGCGTCAGATCTGGCTCGCGCTCGCCCCGCAGGACCTCAAGATCGACCTCGACACAGCCAAGGCCGCGCGCTTCACAGAGGGTGCGCGCCTGCGGCTTGACGCTCTGGGCAGCGAGGATGCCTCGTACTCCTGCGAGCGCCGGGTCGGGTCGCAGCACCTCGAGATACCGAGACAACTGCTCGACCGCCTCAATCGTGCCGATCCGCTTGATCTCGACGGCGACCCAGCCGTCGCTTGCATCGCGACACATGAGATCAACAGGGCCGACATCGGTCATCCACTCGCGCCGGACGAGCCGCAGCCCTAGCTCAAGCACGTGCGGCTGGGCGGCAAGCTCCTCCTGAAGATGTCGCTCGACGCCGTCCTTCTCCAGCCCCGCATCCTCGCCGAGCTCGTGACTCACCTCGGCGATCAGCTCGAGGATCTTGATCTCGAGCCGATCCTCAGTGCGACCAGCTCGCTTCCGAACAACGATCACGTCCTCCCCATCCTCGATCACGGTCGGCGGGGTCATCCAGTTGAGAGGCTTGAACCCACCACTGTCGGCGTGGATAAGGACGGAACCATCGGCTTTGAAGACAATCAGCCGCGTCGCTTCCGGCAGGTGGGCAGTGAGGCGGCCCGTGTAGGTGACCTCGCAGCGGGCTACGACAAGACGCATGGGCCGAGGAGGCTATCGGCTCGAACAGACATGTCCGAGGGTGTGACCCCTAAGCGATCTCGACGCGCGAGGCGCCCAGGATCCGCTCGGTGCCGTCGTCGAAGCGCACCATCACCTTTCCCTTGCCGTCGTAGTCGGGTGACCATACGAGGAGCGTCGCCGGGAGGCCGCTCACGTGACACGACCGGCCGTCGGCCGGAGCCACTCCCGTCCAATAACGAACGAAGGGGTTTTCCGTCCGCTCTCGGCCAATCGTCGTATCGTCCGTGTGCCCTGCGTGGACGACCGTCGCATCCGGCAGGTCGAGAAGCCGCTCGACCGAGGCGCGAATTGTGTCTGCAGGCCCGCCGCCGACCGCGTCGCGAAAGAGCGTGTCGCCCGAGAACAGAGTCGTGCCGTTGATCAGGAACGCGACGCCGTCATCGGAGTGTCCAGGCGTCTCAATCGCCTCAACGCGAAGACCACCTGTCTCGATCGAGCCCGTCACCACGGGGATCCCGAACCGTTCGCACAGGTCGTCCTCGTGGATGATGTGATCGGGATGCGTGTGGGTGCGAAGGATGTGTGTCGGTGTGAGGTTGTGCTCGGCAACCGCAACGAGTAGCGGCTCGAGCGGCGCGCCACTGTCCACGAACACCGCGATTCCGTCCTCGGCGTCGCCGACGACGAACGCGTTAGAGAGCCAGTCTGGATGCATCGAGCGGGAAAC
>JANNQQ010000337.1:0-4138 GCA_031400835.1 Actinomycetes bacterium
CGGCGTATGACCCAAGACCTGGTGGGCAGCCGCGGGCGACGACCTCAACGATGCCGCCAAGCGTATCGCGCTCTTTGCGAGCCTCGTCCGTCGCCTCGCGCATTCCATCGTCGGTGACCGCCCCGCCAATCTCCACCGGGCGGCTCTCGACAGTGATTCCAAGCTCGCGCAGGAGCGCCTTGGCCACTGCTCCCGCAGCAACGTGGGTAGCCGTGTGACGGGCACTCGCTCGCTCAAGCGAGTTGCGCACATCGTCGTGGTCGTACTTGAGGACACCGGCGAGGTCGGCATGACCTGGCCGCGGAAGCGTCACCTTCTTCACACCCTTCCCCTCCGGTTCACCTTCGGGCTCCCAGGGATTCATCCCCCACAGCCAGTTGCGGTGATCACGGTTGCGAACGACGAGCGTCAGCGGGGTTCCGAGCGTGCGGGCGTGCCGAAGACCGCTGAGCACCTCGACCTCGTCAGTCTCGAGTTGTTGACGCGGGCTCCGGCCGTAGCCCTGCTGCCGCCGACGCAGATCCATGTTGATCGCATCTCTGTCGAGGCGCAGCCCCGCCGGTAGACCGGTGACGATCGCGACCAGCGCGGGGCCATGCGATTCCCCGGCAGTGACGAGTCCAAGTGCCATACCCCGATCCTACGCGCGTCCGGGGAGTTTCTCCCGGGTTACCGCCCGCAAAGAGCTGCTTTCATCGCCTGAGCCGGAGCGGGCCTCCCCGTCCACACCGTGAATGAAGCAACCCCCTGGAAGAGCAACACCGCGAGACCGTCGACCACGACCTCGCAACCTGCCTCCCTCGCGGCGGCGACGAGCGCCGTGTCGCGACCGTCGGGGAGGTATGCGAGGTCGACTACTTGCATCTCGGCGCGTGGCGCAACGATCAGTTCCTCTTTGACCGGCGTGCAGTTGACGAGCACCTCTATTCCATCGGTCGACGGTGGCCAGATCGCATCGCGACGGGATGCAACCGTCACCGCGCTCCCGCTGGCTTCGAGCGCATCCACGACGGCCCTGGCTGCCCCACCCGCTCCGAGAACGAGGCTCCGTTTGCCCGCTGCTACGACCTGGTCAGTGACAGCCGCCCCATCCGTCGAGGTGCCGTGGACGCGTCCCTCCCGGACGAGCAGGGTGTTGACCGACCCTGCGCGTTCTGCGACCTCATCGAGCGAGTCGCAGAGTTCGATTGCTGCCTGCTTGTGCGGAATCGTCACATTGGCTCCTGCGAAGCCCATCGCTACGAGCCCTCGCACCGCCTCGCCGAGGCGCTCGGGCGGTGTGGGGAGAGGAACGTATGCCCAGTCGAGCCCGAGCGCTGCGAAACCGGCGTTCTGCATGGGTGGCGAGAGCGAGTGCGATGTTGGCCAGCCGAGGAGACCGACAAGCGTCGTCGTGCCGCGGATCTCGGTCATGCGATGACGACCTCGACACCGTCGAGCGCCAGGTTGGTTTCTCGGCTCTGGCGAGGGACGGGGGCCAAAACGGGCATCGCTGCAGTATCCCGTGAGCGTCCGACGGTGCGCCGCAGACCTAACACAGCCCGAACGTTCAAGCGACGACGGCGGTCTACGATGGAGGAATGAATCAGGTGAGCAACCGTCGAGTGGCAACGTTCTTCGCGCTCGTCCTCGCGTCGGGGCTGTGCGGGGCGCTGCTTGTGCTCCGCACGTCCGAGACGGGCTCCAGCCACTACCGATTCCTCATCTGGAACCTCATCCTCGCCTGGGTGCCTTTCCTCGCAGCGCTGGCGCTGTACGACGCCAATCGCCGCGGTCGCCTAGCCGGCTTACAGCTGTCGCTCGCGGCGATCTGGCTGCTGTTCCTGCCGAATGCTCCGTACATCGTCACCGACTTCATCCACGTCGGTGTGATCGGCGGCGCCCCGATCTGGTTCGACGCCCTACTGGTCGCAACCTTCGCAGCGACCGGGCTGCTGCTCGGCTTCGGCTCGCTCCTGCTCGTGCAGTCGGTCGTTGCGCGTTCGGCGGGCGCTGTGTGGGGCTGGCTGATGCTCGTGCCCGTTTTGCTTCTGTGCAGCGGCGGCATCATCCTCGGGCGCGTGTATCGCTTCAACAGTTGGGACGCCCTCTCACGGCCGGAGGCTCTGTTGCGCGTCATGACCGATCGGCTCGCAGACCCCAGCGGCACGATGTCGGGGTTCGCACTCCTCGGCGCGCTCACAGGTTCCCTGGTGGTCGCCTACCTCGTGCTCTACGCGATCGCAGGTCTCGTGCCCAACCGGGACGACAGTTAGCTGCAGGCGTACCCGTACTCGCAGACCTTGCGGAGAAACTCGCTCTCGTCCGCAGTAAAGAAATGCCGCTTCGAGTTCGGCTTGCGCACGTAGTAGAGGTAGTCGACCTTGGCAGGATGTGCCGCAGCCTGAATCGAGGCGAGACCCGGGTTCGCGATCGGGGTCGGCGGGAGGCCCGTCCGGAGACGGCTGTTGTAGGGCGAGTCGGTCGCGAGTGCCTTCTTCGTAAGCGACTCAGTGCCGGGAATCCCGAGGCCGTAACGGATCGTGGCGTCGATACCCAATGGCATCCGATTGCGCAGCCGGTTGTAGATCACCGCCGCGACAAGCCTCCGCTCGGAGGCCACGGCCGTCTCCTTCTCGATCATCGACGCGATGATGAGAACGTCATACGGCGTCAGGTTCTTGGTACGCGCGTACGCGAGCGACACCCTCGCGAAACGTTGACGGAAGGTCGTAAGCTGGTGCGACACGAGCTCGCGCGCAGTTGACTCCTGTGTGAACTCGTAGAGCGCCGGGAAGAGGAACCCCTCGAGCGATCCGGGCTTCGCGTCCTTGCGGAAGGGCAGCGGTGGAAGGGCTTGTGAGACCGCGCGCAGGTAGCCGCCCCTCGTCAGCAGTGGCGTCACGCCACGTGTGCTGATCGCGATCTTCCGCACCGCCGCGACCCGGTCTCCCATCTCGGCGACGCTGAACCCCTCGGGGAATATGACCCGGAGGCGTACGAGCTCCGCCGTCGTTGTCTCCAGCGGGGCCGGACTGCCAGGCCCGTCGTCACCCGCCAGCCACGACGCGCCATCGAAGGCGCCGATGGCAACCGTTGCGGCTACAACGACGATGGCGAGTACGCGGGTCATCGTTCGCTACGGTCGAGCCAGCTCTGGAGGAGGTGCGCCGCTGCGAGCGCATCCTCGGGTGTGGCCGACGACGTCTGCTGCGCGAGCGTCGTCGTAAAACGCTCGTCGAGAGTCTCGATCGGGATCGATGTCTCCTTGCGGAGCAGCTCGACGAACGCAAGGGTCTCCTGTGCCTGTGCGCCGAGTTCGCCGCGAAGCGTAAACGGCAGGCCGACCACTATGACCCCGGGTTCGTGCTCGTTGACGAATGCGACTAGCTGCGCAAGGCCATCGACGGTCGCGGCGCGCGCGACGACGCCGACGGGTCGTGCGAGCAGTCCCGTGGCATCGGACACGGCGATGCCCGCACGTGCCGATCCATAGTCGACTGCGAGGGCCTTCACCCGGGTGAGAGCGCGACGGTGAGTAGGCGCTCGGCCTCTGCAAGCGCGTCGCCGAGCTTTCCGGGATCCTTCCCGCCGGCGCGTGCCATGGTGGGTCGCCCTCCGCCACCGCCACCCACGATTGGCGCCGCCCCGCGGATGAGATCGACCGCGCTCAGCCGCTCGGCAGCCTCCTCAGCGGCGGATGCGACGAGGCTGACCTTCCCATCTGCCACGGAGCCCAGGACAACATAGGCGGGTGCGTACTTCGACTTGAAGCGATCGGCGAGCTCGAGCAGCTCCTCGGCATCGAGCCCATCAACGTCCTGCACTATCAGGTTGATGCCGCCGACCTCGGTGACGCGCGCCTCGATCTGCGGTGCCTGGACTGTCAACTGCGGTTTGCTCTTGAGCTCTCTGCGTAGCTCAGCAATCTCGGCGCGCAGGGCCTCTGTCTCACCGGCCCGCGCCAGGAGAACCGCGTACGCATCGGCCGAGGTCACGGCCTCGATCCGCCTCGCGCCGCCACCGACAGAACCCTCTGAGAGGATCGCGAACGCTCCAATCTCTGCGGTCGAGCGAACGTGAGTGCCACCGCAGAGCTCGGTTGAGAACCCCGTGACCTCGGCCGATGCGTACGCGGTTCTCCTGGCGCGGGCCGGTG
>JANNQQ010000338.1:0-1763 GCA_031400835.1 Actinomycetes bacterium
CGGGGCGACCGTGGCGCTCTCGGGCGTCGTCGGAGCCCTCATCTTTGGCAGCACTGACTCGAGTGTTCTCGTGGTCGCCGGGATTCTCGGAACTGGTCTCGCGGTTGGACTCATCAACGGCCTCGTGTTCGTCTACGGGCGCGTCCCCCATCCATTCATCGTGACGCTGGCAACGCTCAGCATCGTCCGCGGTGTCTCGCTGTGGGCTTCGGACGGCACGCTGATCTCGGGAATGCCACCCGTCGTCCAGCAGATCGGCGGCGGCTCCATCGATTGGCTCCCGTACTCGATTGTCCTGGTTGCTGCGCTCGCGCTCGTCTGTCTGCTGTTGACCACCCGACTTGTCTGGGGACGGTGGCTGTATGCCGTGGGCGGAAACCCCGATGCCGCACGTCGCTCGAGCATTCCGGTGAATCGCGTCCTGGTCACCGTCTACGCGATCAGCGGGCTGGCCGCAGGGGTAGGCGGCTTGATCACTGCCGGATTGATCGATGGTGGATCGCCCACCACAGGTGAGCTGGCCGAGCTCGACTCGATCGCGGCGGTGATCATCGGTGGTGCGGCGTTCGCGGGTGGTCGGGGTAGCGTTGCAAACGCTCTCGTTGGTGCATTCACGATCGGCGTCATCCGGAACGCGCTCAACCTCCACAACGTCGACGCGTTCTACCAACTCATGGCGATCGGGGTCGTGGTGCTCCTGGCCGTCGAGGCCGACGTGTTGCGCAGTGCGATCGAGTCACGCGTCCGGGTCGCGAAGGCCGCGAGGCTCGCATGACGATCGCGCCGGTGATCGAGGTGCGCGGCGCCGTCAAGCGCTTCGGCGCCGTCACCGCGCTCGACGGCGTTGACCTCGAGGCATACCCGGGCGAGGTCGTCGCGATCCTTGGCGACAACGGGGCGGGCAAGTCGACCCTGATGAGGTGTCTGAGCGGTGCCGACCGGCTCGACGCCGGACCGATCTTGATGGACGGCGTCCCGGTCACGATCCACCAGCCGGGCGATGCCCGCGACCTCGGCATCGAGACCGTGTACCAGGATCTCGCGCTCTTCGACAACCTCCGGCCGACAGAAAACTTCTACGCCGGCCGGGAGCTCTCGGGGCCTGCCTGGCTGCCGCGCTCGCTCCGGTTCCTCAAGCGTCGCCGAATGACCGACTCGACCCGCGAGGTACTCAACCGGCTTCAGGTGGTCATTCCCGACATGAACGGCGTTGTCGGGCTCATGTCCGGGGGCCAACGCCAGGCGATCGCGGTCAGCCGCGCGGCCGCATTTGCGTCGAAGATCGTCATCCTGGACGAGCCGACTGCTGCCCTTGGCGTCCGCGAGTCGCGTCGGGTGCTCGATCTCGTCCTGCGGTTGAGGGACGAGGCCAAGACCGTCTTGGTGGTGTCCCACGCGATGGATCACGTGATGGAAGTCGCTGACCGGGCGATCGTGCTGCGGCGCGGGCGCAAGGTCGGGGAGCTCATCCCTTCTTCGGACACCTACCAACAAATCGTCTCGTTGATCGTGGGAGGTGGTGAGTGAGAGGACAGTAGTGCTGACCGACCCGTCGGGCGTTTCACACCCGCGGGCAGGCACTCCGCTGCTTCTGCAGGGCCGCGGAGACCGACGCTCCTAGCAAACCCATTTTAGTGTCAATTCTCCGTGCCTGAAAGGACGATGATGTTCAGGAACAGGTATGTGGGAGGGATTCTCCTCCTCTGCACGTTTGTGGTGATGGGCGCGCTCATCGCTGGGACCGCTGCCGCCAAGCCGGCGCA
>JANNQQ010000339.1:0-2746 GCA_031400835.1 Actinomycetes bacterium
CGATTGACGTAGGAGATCGCATCCGCGCCATTCACCGCGACGTAATCGCGGGGCCGCGCGGCAAACTGTACGGTCGAGGCGGTCATCCCACCGAGGGTAGCGACGTGTTCAGGAGCAAGGCCGAGAAGAAGGTGAGTGACGCGGGCTACGACCCTGCCCGCCTTCCGCCTGGTCAGTACCTCACGGACAAGTGGCCGGTGCTGCACGCCGGTGAGGTAGCGGAGTATCCAGCCGATCTCGCGGGCTGGAGCTTCAAGGTGTGGGGTGAGGTTGAGACGCCACTGGAGCTCGACTGGGCCGGGTTCACTGCTTTGCCGCAGACGACGCTCGTTCAGGACATCCACTGCGTCACGCGCTGGAGCCGTTTCGATGCGGCGTTCACCGGCGTCGCCTGGTCAACGATCCGCGAGCACGTAGGTCAACTCCCGGACGCCCGCTACGCAATCGCTCACGCCGAGGGTGGATTCACGTCAAACGTTCCCGCTTCGCTGCTCGAAGCACCGGGCGCGCTTCTTGTCACCCATGCCGACGGCGAACCGCTGTCGCCCGACCATGGCTGGCCGCTTCGACTCGTCGTCCCTGGTGCGTACTTTTGGAAGAGCGCCAAGTGGCTCCGCGGAGTCGAGCTCGTCGCGCACGACAGGCCGGGATTCTGGGAGCGCTACGGGTATCACAACGACGCCGATCCCTGGCGCGAGCAGCGCTACGCCTTCTAGAGTCTGGTGGATTCGGCCGAGCGGGACCGTGATCGCGGGCAGCTCCACTTGCTAGGCTCCCGCGGCATCAACGGGGAGGGTGATCTCTTGCGGTCTGCTCGATGGACGATACGCGCCAGTGCGACGCTCGTCCTCGCACTCGGGTTCGTCGCTGCGGCAGGCGGACGCCCGACCGCGACGGTGGCAGGCCCTGGGACGATCTGGTTCGGGAGCAAAGCCAGCATCGTCAACCCCGATGGGAGCGGGCTCCGCGCTGCGCCGATTCCAGCGACGCCCTCGTCCACGACGTCCGATGGAGCCTGGATCACCTATTCGGTCTACGACACTGCCGCACGGGTCTTCCTCACCTACGTGCTCCGGGTCGACGGGTCGGACAAACGTCAGCTCCCGGGCGCGTCGTCCGCCCGCATCTCGCCAGATGGGACGTCGATCGCCTACACGGCGACCGACAGGACAGTTCACCTCATGGCCTTCGACGGCTCTGGCGACCACCGGATTCTCGACCGTAATCCAGGCCCCGTCCATGTCGAAGGCTGGGCACCCGACGGCACCCGGCTCTTGATCCAGCGATTCTCGAGCGGAGAGTACGACATGGCCGCCGGGCGCTCGCTCGAGTCCGTCAAGACTGATGGAACGGACGCGCGTGTAATCAACGCCGGACGGTGCTACCAACGTTTCGAGTGGTCTCCGGGCGGGTCTGAGATCCTCGCGTCCTACGCTCCGAACGACTCGTTCTGCTCGGTGATCACGGGACCCATCCGCGTCGCGCTCGTACCGGCGAGTGGGGGTCCGTTGCGCGAGATCGCAATCCCCGGAACCGAGAGCGCACAGCTCGCCGGTAGCTGGTCCCCCGACGGGAAGAGGATCGCGGTCGCGATCCGTAAGGGAGGGAGCGAGGAGTTGCGGATCATTCCTCCGACAGGAGGGGCCGGGACAACAATCGTTCCCTCCGGCGGCTGGATCCCGAAGTGGGTTCCCAACCGAATCACGACCTCGACAGGGGTGTCAGCAGCACCGAAGTGCACGAAGCGGGGCACGGCAAAGGCAGATCGTCTCGTCGGCACCGCCAAGCCCGACGTGCTCTGCGGTCTCGGAGGCAACGACGTGCTGCTCGGCAAGGGCGGCAACGACATCCTGGTCGGCGGCCCCGGCAAGGACACTCTCGACGGAGGCCCAGGCCGCGATACGGCAATCGGCGCAAAGGGCGATGTTCTCAAGAGCATCGAGGTCAAGCGCTAAGTCGCTTGAACGATGTTCCCTCGAACGAGGGACTGAGAAGACCGGCGGGTGGGTCGATGACCTGGGTACCAACACCCCCTCCCCATAGCTCCATGAGACGGTCGCTTCCCCCAAGCGGCCGTTTCGCATTTTGGGGTAGCTGCTTTCTTGCGGCCGCTCCCCGAGTTCAGCCGCCGCAGCCTCGACTAGCCGACGCACGCGAGAGCCCGTTCGAACGACACGAGGCGTCGCACGAGCGCGTTGTAACGCCCATGGGCCGTGTCCTCGTCGCTCTCAGCGAGAAGGAAGTACAGCCCGTGCTCGGGCTCGGGCTCGGGCTCGGGCTCGGGCTCGGGCTCGGGCTCGGGAAGGGTCACCGGGATATCGAACCCAAGCGAGCGAAGGCGGGGTCTTCCGATGGCCACGAGAAACGCCTCTGCGGAGACAACCCCGTCCCGAAGATCATCGAGCCCCTGCTCGACGAGTTCCCTCCCGGGAAGCGCTGCAAATTCGCTCGCCATCACGAGAGGCTAGCGCTCGGCTAACACGTGGGGCCGCCCCCTCGGACGGCCCACTGCAGACCTGAGACGGAATCCGTACATCGTCCGGCACTTGTCGGGGCATGCCCTCGCCGCCGAAACCGCCCTTTGGGGGATCCTGACCGAGCTGCCCGAGAGTTTGCCGTCTTCGCGTAGCCGAAATTGGACCCTTGACGAACCACCCGGGGGGGGGCGTACCATGGAACGCCTAACTGGCGGATGCGGCCCGCTTCGACAATCCCCGAGAGGAGGGGTCGTGGCACGTCTCAATCG